>JAGDCK010000267.1 GCA_017958585.1 Lachnospiraceae bacterium | reverse complement strand
GCCCCATAAATACTACGTTCTGTCAAAAATCTGCGAATTGCCAACAATGTGCGGATAATCCAATCTATCATACTTATCATAAAGAAAAAAATGTTGAAAAAGAGCTTCATTGCGAAGCTCTTTTTCTAATTCTGCCATTATACGTATGCCATAGCGTTAAAATCAAACCATACATTGGTGTCGCTGCTTATTATATTCAAGTCGCGCATACCTCCATCTCCCCACAAAACTCTTCCATCTCAGGAACAGAGATGCGCAGCAACTCGGCTCCTCGCTGTATGCTTACACCTTCTTCATTCACAGCTCTATAAACTAATTGCTTGAATAATCGTGGTTTTTCTTCCGTTTTTACTCGGTTAGGCTCATTCTTCCTATAATTTGCTTTGTTCGCACGGATATAAAAGTTTTTCTCCAAAGAAGCGGAGATGATCCCTGCAATTGCAGCTCGCTTTACAAGAAGATACATGGAAATCCCGTATTCCTGACAAACGATAGCCATATCCTTTGTGATCATCGTTTTACGCTGACCCAGTTCGCGCAACAGATCGTTTTTAGAAATTAGAACAGCACCTGCAATTGCTGTAGCGTCCTTTTCATTTTGTTCTTCATCTGCTTCGTCCCAAGCAAACATCAGATGCGCCAGTTCATGCAGGATTGTTGTACGTTTTCTTTCCTGACGCATATTTATATTTATTGAAATGTAAGGATATCCGTTTACAAATCCGTTCATTCCGGAAAAATGGTCATTATCTATATCCACCTCCAGAACCAGGATTCCTTTGTTTTCCAGAATTCTGATCAATTCATCAACAGGACCTTCCGCCGGGAGATCTAAATACTTTCTCAACTTTGCAGCATCTTTTTCATAGTCTCCGTCTCGTTTCAACGTAAAACACTTTGGAGGCTCAGGCAACGGATTTCCTCCAATGAAACATACCGCATCAAAAAATCTGCTAAAATACTCTTCCACAGATTCCTGAATATATTCCTGCTGTCCTTTAGAAAGAGAAGCGTGCTTTCTGAATTCGCGATGTTCAAAGGAAAGAGATTCATTTCTTGATTCAAGGAAATCAACAACATGAATCCCCAGCACTTCCGCCAGCATATTGATGGTATTCATATCAGGCATTCTCTTTCCGCTTTCGTAATTCGAAATAGCCATTGATGTTAACCCACATGCCGCAGATAAATCTTTCATACTCATTTTATTTTGTAAACGATAGTATTTCAGATTTTTACCAAACACTCTCAACACCGCCTTTCTACTGTTTAGATTATCATTATTTTTTCTTAATGTAAACAATATGTTTAGTTGTTTTAATTTTTTTCATCTTATAAACATCACCCGACATTCCCTGCAATATAATGCACCTTGATAAATCCCGGTAATAATTTCTTTTCCAATTTGAGTCTCACTACCATTCCTATATAAAAAATCTGATAAAACCCTCACTAATTTTACTAAAACAATTTACTATTTTACTAAACTCGTTGTTTTACTTGCAAAATTGCCAAAAATCGGCTTTCTGCTTTAGGTGAAAATGCAGAAAAAAACTGCTTTTGTTGACCTTATTTCATTCCAAACCTACAATAGTCGTATAACGATTTACTAATCTTTAACCAAAGTTAGAAGGAGAAATTATTATGAAAATGGGAAAGAAAGTATTGGGACTTACCATGGCGTTAGCCACTGTCGCAGCCCTCGGTCTCACGGGTTGTGGCAAAGAGGATTCAGGAAAGATCACTATCTTCCAGTCAAAGACGGAGATCATGTCTGACCTTAATGCTCTTGCAAAAGCTTACACAGAAGAGACAGGTGTTGAAGTGGAAGTTTGGGAGACCACCGGCGACAACTATTACTCAGATTTAAAGACAGGCCTTTCAACAGAGGCAGGTGCAACATTGTTCTCACTTCAGCCCGGAGCTGAATCCGTAGAACTTGCTGATTACCTCGCAGACTTAGGCGACCTGTCATTTGTGGGAAAGATCGGCGCAGGCATGGCTGATGAAGTCAACGGAAAAATAGTCGGTATCCCTTATACAGTTGAAGGTTTCGGTCTTATTTATGACAAGGATCTGGTTGATCCCGCATCCCTCAACTCAACTCAGGCGCTTTTGGACTTTATGGCAAACAGCACTGCTGACAATGCTCTTGGTCTTTCACAGGAAGATTACTTCCTCATCGCTCATATTTTGAATGCACCTTTTGCAGTTCAGTCAAATCCTGAAGGATATTTAAAAGATGTCCTCGCAGGCAGCACAAGACTTGCAGACAATGAAGCATTTCAGGAGTTTGCACAGATCATGGAAGGCATCAGAGCAAACTGTACAAATCCTGTAGATATCACATATGACAATAACTGCGGTGACTTCGCAACAGGAAAGACCGCTCTTATCCACCAGGGTAACTGGGCATCAGGAATGTTTGCTGATTATGATGTGACTTTCGATATGGGAATCACAGCTGTTCCCATTCAGGGCAACAACAAGATCTCCGTATCAGTTCCCATCGCGTGGTATTTGAACGCAGATGCTTCAGAGAAGGAGCAGAAGCTTGCAAAGGATTTCCTGGAGTGGCTCTACACATCTAAGACAGGTGTTGATTACCTCATGAACAAGTTCAACTTCATCCCTGTTGTGGACGGCATGGAGAACACCAACCTGGACCCCGTAAACACTTCAGTTTCAAATGCTGTTATCTCAGGCAACACAATTCCCTGGGTAATGTCAGACTGGCCTGCAGGAATCGTTTCAACAGATCTTGCACCTATTACAAAGGAATTCTTTACATCAGATATGACCGGCACGGAATTACTTGATAAGTTGAATGATGCATTCGTTGCAGCAGCAAATTAATTGTAATCGGGGGTGTTGCTACAAGGCGACGCCCCCTTTTTATTTGGGAGGTAGAAAATGAAGATCAAAAAAGGCTGGTATGCCTTATTCACCGCGCCCCTCATGCTCGTATTCTTCTGCGTGGTGGTCATTCCTTTTTTCATAGGAATAGGCTATTCCTTTTTCAGTTGGGACGGTCTGGCAAAACACCGGGCTGTGTTTGTCGGATTTCAAAATTTCATTAACGTGTTTCAGGACGGCAGATTTATATCATCTGCGCTAAGGACCACTGTCTTTACCCTTATCGCGGTTCTCACCGTAAATATCCTGGGCATATTCTTCGCCCTGGTGGTGACAACAAAGCTTCGCGTCAGGAACCTGGCACGTACCATGCTCTTTATGCCGTATCTTATCGGCGGTTTGATCCTGGGTTATATCTGGAAGGCAGTTTTTCAGGAGTATTTCCTGAACATCGGCTGGGGAAACTGGACAACGGATTCCGTTAAGGGTATCGCAGCCATGGTCATCGTCACCACCTGGCAGATGGCCGGATACGTGATGATCGTATATATCACCGGTATCATGGCAATTCCAAATGACGTGATGGAGGCTGCCTCAGTTGACGGAGCGGGATATTTCCAGACTCTTTTCAAGGTGAAATTCCCTCTGCTCATGCCCTCCTTCACCATATGTCTGTTCCTTACTTTATCAAATTGTTTCAAGATCTACGATGTCAACGTTTCCCTCACAGGCGCAGGCCCGGGAAACGCGCTTGAAATGTACTCGTTAAACATTTACAACGAAATTTTCTCTCTGAGCAATTTCGGTTACGGCCAGGCGAAGGCGATCATATTCTTTTTGATCATCGCCGTTGTGACCCTTGCTCAGGTTACCATAACAAAGAAGAGGGAGGTGGCGATGTAGTATGAACAGTACTAAATTCGGCAGAGTTTTATTAAATACCATAACAGTGCTGCTTTGCCTTGTATACCTCTTCCCCATATATCTGATCCTCACAAACTCCTTTAAGAGCAGAGCCCAGATGTATGAAAACATGATCTCGCTGCCAAAGAGCCTGTCTTTGCAATACTATGCATCGGCACTTGAAAAGATGAATTTCTTTACCTCCGTAAAGAACTCCCTGATACTGACAGTTGTGTCAATTCTCGTGATCGTCATCTTTTCTTCCATGACAGCATGGATGTTTGCAAGGAGCAAAAACAGGTTAAGCACAGCGCTTTTTAATCTGCTGGTGGCGACGATGTTGATCCCTTTCCAGACCATCATGATGCCACTCATGCAGGAGATGAACTGGATAGGTAACACCTTTGGCATCAAGATGACTGACTCAGTGCCGGGCCTCATATTCATGTATTTAGGCTTTGGCGCAGGCATGGGAGTATTTCTCTACCACGGATTCGTAACGGGAATCCCCGTGTCCCTGGAGGAGGCTGCAACGATTGACGGCTGCAACACGTGGAAAACATTCTGGAGCATCGTTTTCCCCATGTTAAAGCCCACCACCATGACCGTGATAATCCTGGACGTGATCTGGATCTGGAATGATTACCTGCTTCCCTCTCTGACACTTAAGTCCACGGGAAACAGAACGATCCCCATCTCCACCGCCAAATTTTTCGGTCAATATACCATCAGCTGGAACGAAGCCATGGCGGCACTTGTGGTGACCATCATTCCGGTAGTTATCTTCTATCTGATATGTCAAAAGTATATTGTGGAAGGCGTAGCGGCAGGCGCCGTTAAAGGATAAAACCTATGAACAAAGTTTTTACAAAAAAGATCAAGACTTTCGACAATGCAAAGTCCGGTCTTGACGAGACAATTTTTCATAATGCCAATGGTTATATCGGTGTAAGAGGCACCCTTGAGGAAGGTGTGCCTGCCGAGTGGGACACCATGCGTGGCATGTATATAAACGGCTTCTATGAGGTCATCCCCATGAAGCAGGCGGAGAATCTCTGCAATTTTGTGGACAAAAAAGAGACCATGTTAAATGTCTGCGACACCCAGACCATAAAGTTAAATGTAAACGGTTTGGATTTCTCACTTTTAACAGGGAAAACTCTCTCAAACGAGAGGACTCTTGACATGGAAGCGGGGATTACATCCAGGGCCGTGCGCTGGCAATCTCCCAGGGGTGACAAGATCTCCCTAAATGTAAAGCGCATGACTTCCTTTGAGGAGCTCTCACTCTTTACCCAGGAATACTCCGTAACTGCGGAAAACTTTGACGGGGAGTTGGTTGTTTCATCCCTCCATCTGCCGGAAGTATATAACTATTCGGATCCCAATGACCCCAGGCTTGCGGCAGACTCCGAACAGTTTCTGCATTGTATCACTGCGGATATAAAGGATTCCATCAGCTACACCGTGACAGAGACCGCCGTCAGCAAATTAAGATGCGCTGTGCTCTCCGCCCATGCCCTTGATGCGAAAAGATCCAGAGTCTGCGTCAGCAAGACCGATGACAATACATTTATATACAATGCGGTGATCCATATAAATAAGGGCGAGACCATAACCCTCACAAAATATACCATAATAACGGATTCTCTTCGCTTTGAAGATCCTTTAAAAACCGGTTTTGACAAGCTCTCCGCAGTCCTTAAAAACGGCATAGCTTACTATTACGAAAAGCAGCGTCGGTACCTCACAGACTTTTGGTCAAAAGCCATGATGGAGATTCAAAACGACAATGAGATGAGCCTGGCGGTAAATTTCAATATGTATCAGCTTCTTCAATCCGCTACAAAGGACAGTTTCGGAAACATAGCTGCCAAGGGATTAAGCGGCGAAGGATACGAAGGCCATTATTTTTGGGACACCGAAATGTTCATGCTGCCTTTCTTTGTACTGACAAACCCGAGGCTTGCAAAACAGATCTTAAAATACAGATATCAGACTCTGGATAAAGCCAGAGAAAACGCAAGACTTCTTGGCCACAAAAAGGGTGCGCTGTTTCCATGGAGGACCATAACAGGCGTGGAGTGCTCGGGATATTACCCCTCAGGCACCTGCCAGTATCACATAGACGGAGACATTGCCTACGCCATCATCAACTACTACCTGGTGACCGGGGATCTGGATTTCATAAAAGATTACGGCGCAGAGATCCTGCTAGAAAGCGCAAGGCTCTGGCTTGATGTGGGATTTTTTGACAAAGACAGATTTGTTATCAATATGGTGACAGGCCCTGATGAGTATACCTGCATGGTAAACAATAACTACTACACCAACATGGTGGCCAAATACAATCTGGAGTGGGCAGTTAAATTCATAAAGCTCCTGGATGACAAGGATCTGTCAAAGGCTCTCAGAAAGAAGCTTAAACTAACAGACGAAGAACTGACAACCATGTCAGAAGCGTCCCACAAAATGTTTTTGCCTTTTAGCGAGGAACTTGGCGTTATCCCACAGGATGATTCGTTTTTTGACAAGCCCGTGTGGGATCTGAAAAAGACGCCGAAGAGTGATTTTCCCTTGCTTCTCCATTATCATCCCCTGCATCTGTACAGATATCAGGTATGCAAGCAGGCGGATACGGTGATGGCTTTCCTACTCTTTCCTGAGTGCGCAGACAAAGACATCATGAAGAGAAGCTTTGAGTACTATGAAAACATCACAACCCACGACTCATCACTTTCAAAATGTGCCTTCAGCGTGGTGGCTGCAAGACTTGGCATGAGGGATAAAGCCTACTCATATTTTGGTAACTCCGCAAAGCTTGACCTCATGAACCTTCATCACAATACAAAGGACGGCATCCATACGGCAAATATGGGCGGATGCTACATGTCTGTAGTATACGGCTTTGCAGGTCTTTCCATTACCGAAGAAGGGTGCTTTTTAAATCCGTTTTTGCCGGACAAATGGGAGGGATACACTTTTAAGTTTGGATATATGGGATCTGTCCTGAAAGTGGAAGTTGATCAGACCAATGTAAAAATATCTCTCGAAGATGGTGATGATGTAAGCGTAAACCTCTATGGGAAATTACAAAAAATAACCAAAAAGACTCCTGCAAAGGCGCCGCTGCAATAACGGAAAACGAAATTTGAAATAAAAAGAAAGTACGAGAACCAAAATGTTACAGGCAGTTATATTTGATCTGGACGGTGTCATCACCGACTCAGCTAAATACCATTTTGAAGCCTGGAAGGAAATTGCTTCCAAACTTCAAATACCCTTTGATGAGACCTACAACGAGAAGCTAAAAGGCGTTTCAAGACTTGAATCCCTGAATCTCATCCTGGACAACGGTCCCGGAAGAGACAGCTTTTCAGAATCTGAAAAGGAAGCCCTCTGCACCGAGAAAAATGAGATCTACAAGGAACTGATAAAAAAGATTACCCCTTCAGACCTCCTTCCCGGGATAGAAAGACTGTTAAAGGAATGTAAAGAAGCCGGCTTAAAAATAGGCCTTGCCTCCGTCAGCAAAAACGCTCCCTTTATCATGGAAAGGCTTCAGATATCAGAATATTTCGATCATGTGGCTGATGCCGCAAAGATCAAAAGGAGCAAACCCTTCCCGGATATTTTTTCCGACTGCGTGGAAAGTTTTAATCTGTTACCTGCAAACTGCATCGGAATCGAAGATGCGAAAGCAGGAATAGAAGCGATCCATGCCGCAGGAATGAAAGCCGTGGGAGTGGGAAGCCCCGATCAGATGGAGGAGGCGGACCTAGTACTGTCCGGCACCTTCGAACTTAATCTTCAAAAGTTACGTTCCCTTTAGGACATGTGACTTACTTTTTCTACCACACCAAAAGAAATCCCGGGTCTGTTTTGCAGATCCGGGATTTCTGATTATTTAATCTTTGACAATATTTTTTTGTTTTGACGATCATTCCTCGAGAAGATACATTATGATGCTAAGTACCGTCATACCCGCGGTCTCTGTCCTAAGGATCCTCTTTCCCAATGTGATGGGCTCAATGCCGTTTGAAAGAGCCTTCTCTACCTCGCTCTCATCAAATCCCCCTTCGGGACCGATAAAGATCGCAACATCCTGACCCTTTGTAATGCCACTGAGAATTTCTTTGGTCTTTGCCATTCCATCCGCAAGTTCATAGGGAATGATCTTTACATCCATACCTGATGCCTGGTTTATGGCTTCACCGAAAGTCTTTATCCCGCTTACCTGTGGGATCACATCTCTCTTTGACTGCTTAGCAGCCGCCTCTGCGATTCCCTGCCAACGTTGAACCTTGTTCTTTGCTCTCTTTTCATCAAGCTTTACAACGCATCTCTTCGTCTCAACCGGGATAATACTGTAAGCCCCAAGCTCCACCGCCTTCTGGATGATAAATTCCATCTTGTCGCCCTTTGGAAGTGCCTGGAAGAGATGAATCCTTGCAGGAAGCTCCACGCCATCCTCCTTGATGAATCTAAGCTCACAAAGAATCCTTTCATCATCAAGTTCCAATATGCCGCAGCGGTAATCCCTGCCGTCTTTTCCATTAGAAACGGAGATCTCCTCCCCTTCTTTCATACGGAGCACGTTCTTTATATGATTTACGTCACTTCCCGTGATGGTGACCCTCTTGGTCTCCAGGCTTATCTGTGAATCATCCACATAAAATCGATACATGGTCTTCTCTCCAACTATTTCATCAGAATAATGATCGGATTTTTTGTTTATTCTCGAAGCGGGCCCCGTCTGCAGGGCGCCAGTCGCTCAGACAGTCCTCGCCGCTTCGGGTAAACCCTTGCGTCTGCGGAACTCGCTTGGTGGCATCCCTACAGACATCCCACTTCTAACTGAGCATTAACAGCACTGATAAAAGTGTTGTACTAGTTATTTTTTCTAGCGGTGACACTTACCCATTCGCCCTGGTAGGTGACCTCCAGAATCTCAAGGCCTGCAGCCTCAACCGCATCACGTACCACCTGCTCTTTGTCGTTTATGATACCCGAAGTGATATAGATTCCGCCTTTTTTGAGCTGGTGGCAGATAACAGGTGTAAGGGGAACAAGGACATCCGCCAGAATATTTGCGACAACAATGTCGTATTTGTCATAACCAACTTTATCCTGGGTCTCTTTGTCATTTATGATGTTACCGATCATCATGTCAAAGTCCTTGACATCGATGCCGTTTGCCTCACAGTTTTCGGCTACAGCTTCCACTGCACATGGGTCAAGGTCCGTACCCACACAGTGCTTTGCGCCAAACATCAGAGAGAGGATAGCCAGGATTCCGCTTCCTGTTCCCACATCCAAAAGCTCTGTCTCAGGGGTGATGAACTTTCTAAGCTGTCTGATGCACAACTGTGTCGTTTCATGCATTCCGGTTCCGAAGGCTGTACCCGGATCTATATGTAGAACCATCTTTGCCTCATCCTCAGGCTTTATATCCTCCCAGGAAGGAATGACAAGTATGTCATCTATGTAGAACTGATGGAAAAACTGCTTCCAGTTGTTGATCCAGTCGATATCCTCTGTCTCATCAACCTCCACAGTTCCATCGCCTATATCACAAAAGAGCCTTAAATCCTCAAGCTCATTTTTTACCATCTCAAGGATGTCTTCCTTTGTGACTTTCTCTCCGTTAAGTTCCAGACTTCCGTCTTCCTTTTCCTCCACAAAAAAGCTTAAGAATGCGATCCCGTCATCCTCCGGTCCGTCAGGGAGAATGTCCACGAACATCTGCTCTTTTTCAAGGGCGGTTAGAGGAATCTTGTCCTCGATCTGTGCTCCTTCAAGTCCGCAATCATAAAGGGTGCTGATAATGATATCCTCAGCTCCTGTCACTGTCTTAACTTTAAATTTTACCCACTTCATGGTAAATCCTCCTGTATTTAATCTAAATCAAAAGCTGTATTCTAAATCCGTAAACGGTACAAATTTCCTCACTATTATACCATCAGCGCTGTATTAAAAAAAGTCGGTTTATGCTCTTACAAACAAAAACCGACTTCATCATACATGTATATTTTTAATAAGTCAGACGAACTTATTTCCAGAATTTCTTCTTTTTTCCGTCCTTGTCATCAGGTTCTGCATTTCCTGCTCGCTTTGCGGCATTTAGGGAATCGTCTGTGAGCTCGTCGAATCTCTTTAAGGCATCCTTTGCCTCCTGTGAAAGCTTCTCAGGGGTCTGGATCACCAGTGTTACGTAGTGGTCACCTCGAAGCTCCTTGTTTCTGACAGAAGGAACACCTTTTCCTTTTAATCTGATCCTGGTCTCTGTCTGGGTACCGGGCTTCACATCGTAAATCACCTTTCCGTCAACTGTATCAATAAGTACCTCGCCGCCAAGAGCTGCAACCGCAAATGAAATGGGCACTGTTGAGTAGATGTTCATCTGCTGACGCTGGAAAATGGGGTGTCTCTGAACGATAACCTCAACCAATACATCGCCTCTTGCTCCACCGTTTACACCGGGCTCTCCAAGGCCTGGCATTCTGGTGCACTGGCCGTTATCGATACCTGCGGGAATATCCACAGAGTATTTCTTTCTCATGGGAATATAACCGGAACCTGAACAGTCGGGACATTTTTCCTTTACGATCTTGCCTGAGCCACCACAGTCGGGACATGCTCTCACATTTCTCACTGTGCCAAAGAAGGACTGGGAAGTGAATACCACCTGTCCCTTACCGCCACACTTGCTGCAAGTCTCAGGACTTGTACCGGGCTTTGCGCCTGAGCCGTTACATTTTTTACATGTCTCTTTGACAGTGATCTCTATCTCTTTTTTGCATCCGAATACCGCTTCCTCAAAGGTAAGTCTTACGCTGGTACGAAGACTTGCGCCCTTCATGGGACCATTACCTGCACCGCTGCTCCTGCGGCTTCCGCCACCAAAGAAATCTCCGAAAATATCGCCAAAGATATCGGTAAAGTCCATTCCGCCAAAGTCGAATCCTCCGGCACCGCCGCCTGCTCCGCCTTCAAATGCCGCATGACCGAACTGATCATACTGGCGTCTCTTGTCAGGGTCACTTAAGACCGCATAAGCTTCGGAGGCTTCCTTGAATTTTACTTCAGCTTCCTTGTCACCGGGATTCATATCGGGGTGATATTTTTTTGCCAGGGCACGATATGCTTTTTTTAACGCAGCATCGTCTGCATTTTTATCTACTCCGAGTACCTCGTAGTAGTCTCTCTTATCTGCCATAATAATCTCCATCTATTCCTGCATTTTCACACAGGCCCGAAAAACGGGGATAAAAGTTTTCTAAGGCCGTTTTTGTACATGTAACGCTCAGTACAACACAGCCTTAGAAATTTATAACACAATATCTACCGCTAATCAAACCAATTATAGCGGATTTAATTTAAATTTTAGACTTCTCTGAAGTCTCCGTCGATGACATCATCGTTGTTCTGAGAATTGTCAGCGCCTGCTCCTGCGTTCATGTCAGGACCTGCTGCGCCCTGTGCTCCTGCCTGAGCGCCCTGGATGTTCTCATACATCTTTGTGAATACGCCCTGAGCGGATGTTGTAAGTTTCTCCTTTGCAGCCTTGAGTTCGTCAAGATCTGCATCTGAAGCATTTGCAGGGTCTGCCTTTACTCTCTCGAGAACTGCCTTAACTGCATCAACATCAGCCTGAACCTGGCTTCTCTCTGAATCGGAAACCTTGTCTCCAACCTCTGACAATGCCTTCTCTGTCTGTGATGCGAAGCTCTCAGCCTCATTAACTGTTTCAACAGCTTCTTTCTTTTTCTTATCCTGAGCCTCGAACTCTGCTGCTTCCTTGATAGCCTTGTCGATCTCATCATCTGACATGTTGGAACCTGCTGTGATGGTGATGTGCTGCCCTTTTCCTGTTCCGAGGTCCTTTGCGGATACGTTTACGATACCGTTTGCATCGATATCAAATGTAACCTCGATCTGAGGGATTCCTCTGGGAGCGGGTGCGATTCCGTCAAGTCTGAACTGTCCGAGGGACTTGTTGTCTCTTGCAAACTGTCTCTCACCCTGTACTACGTTGATATCAACTGCGGTCTGGTTATCTGCAGCTGTTGAGAATACCTGGCTCTTCTTTGTAGGAATTGTGGTATTTCTCTCGATAAGTCTGGTAGCAACACCACCCATGGTCTCGATTGAGAGTGAAAGAGGTGTTACATCAAGGAGAAGGATATCGCCCGCGCCGGCATCGCCTGCAAGCTTACCACCCTGAACTGATGCACCGAGTGCAACACACTCATCGGGGTTAAGAGTCTTTGAAGGCTCCTTTCCTGTAAGCTGACGAACCTTGTCCTGAACTGCGGGAATACGTGTTGAACCACCGACAAGAAGAACCTGTCCAAGGTCTGCATTTGTAACCCCCGCATCCTTCATAGCATTCTGTACGGGGATAGCTGTTCTGTCTACCAGATCTCTTGTAAGTTCATCAAATTTAGCTCTTGTGAGATTCATATCAAAGTGCTTGGGTCCCTCACTTGTAGCTGTGATGAAAGGAAGGTTGATATTTGTGGTCATTGCGCTTGAAAGCTCTTTCTTTGCCTTCTCAGCTGCTTCCTTTAATCTCTGC
>JAGDCK010000266.1 GCA_017958585.1 Lachnospiraceae bacterium | reverse complement strand
TCACCTGTTTTGTGTAATCCCCGTAGGCTTCCATTTTATATTCCTCGGGACTTATAAGCGAATCCTTTGCTGAGGAGATACCGTTCATAAACAGCTTTTCCTTGAACTTTTTGGGATCGATATCAAGGCGCTTACAAATATTTTTTATAAGTGACTTCTGATCATCCGTATCATATATCGTAAAATTATTATCGTATCCCAAGAGATAAATATGGCGTCTCAAGATCCTCAGGCATGCGGAGTGAAAGGTGCTCACCCACACGGTGTCACCTCTGTCAACGATATTGCCCACTCTCTCTTTCATCTCGCCTGCGGCCTTGTTTGTAAAGGTTATGGCCAGGATATTCCAGGGATTAACTCCCATCTCATCGATGAGATATGCAACTCTGTGGGTCAGGACTCTGGTCTTTCCGCTTCCCGCGCCCGCCAGGATTAGGAGCGGTCCCTCCGTGGTCATCACAGCTTCTTTTTGTTCTCTATTTAAAGTGTCGTAAATACTCAATTTAATTCCTCCAAATCTATAGATACAAATCAAATTTTATCAAATCGCCTTACTAACCTCAACCTCATTTTTGCAAAAATTTATCCTTACTTTACCACAAAAGATCACATTGTTGGCATTGATAATTGATTAACAAAAACTTATATGTTACACTTAATGAAATGTGAAATATGACAGTTTTCTTTATTTTAAAAATCTATTCAGAAAATTAAAGGCAGGTACAGAAAATGGGAAAAAAAGCCACAAAAGCAGCAGATAACATGTATTATCTCGCCCGCATTGAGGCCGCTGAAAGCAATGATGAATTTACTAGCCGCGAGAAGGCCGCAGAGATCGTAAATATCGACAGGACCCGTCTCGCCAGGATCGAGCTTGACACTATCTCTCCTTACCCGGAAGAAGTAAAGGCCATGGCAAAGGCATATAACACTCCGGAGCTTTGCAATTCATACTGTGCAAGAGAGTGCCCCATCGGCAAGGATTCCGTTTCAGAAGTAAAGATCGACGACTTTGACAGACTTGCTCTCAAGGTTTTGGGATCGTTAAAGGATATCGACCTTTTGCGTGCGTCTCTTATCGCCATCTCCGAGGATGGTGTCATCACCACGGATGAGCGTCCCGTATTTGAGGGAATCCTGGATTCCCTTGAAAAGATCAGCGATAACGCCAAGGCTTTGCAGCTCTGGGCGATAAAAAACATAAAGATCGCAGAATAAAGTTTCGTTCACAAAAGGAGTTATTATAAATGATCAAAAATATAATATTCGACCCGGGAAATGTATTGGTGAATTTCAGATGGAGGGCATTCCTTAAAGATAAGGGCTTTGATGAAAAGATGATCGAAACACTGGCTCCCGTCACTGTAAACTCTCCCACCTGGAAAGAGTTTGACAGAGGCGTCTGGTCTGACGAAGAGGTCATAGAGTCCTTCGTAAAAACCGCTCCGGATCTTAAGACAGAGATCCACAAAGCCTTTGATGACATGACAGGCATCGTTCGCAGATATGACTACTCCATTGACTGGGTAAAAAAAATAATGGCTGCGGGATACAATGTATATTTTCTCTCAAACTATTCAGAGAAAGTAAGAGCACAAAACCCCGATGCAACCGCTTTTACCTCAGAGCTTACAGGAGGCGTCTGGTCCGACCTTGTAAATATGATAAAGCCGGATGAAGATATATATTTAAAGCTTCTTGACACATATGAGCTTAACCCCGATGAATGTCTGTTTTTTGACGATACGCAAAAAAACGTGGACACCGCAAACAGGCTTGGCATCCACGCATTTCTATTCACCGACAAAGCATCAGCGGAAGCTGTTTTAAGAGACTGTGGCGTAAGTTATTGATCTTTCGCCACGTCTTCTTTTTTTGCTTCATTTTCACTTTTTATCTTTTCGATCTCCGCGTTCACATCATCAATATGATCCTCTCCGCCAAGGTTCACGCTGGCGATGGTCTTTTTGGATGTGATGGCTCCGACTCCCCAGATCATGACCCATATTAACAGAGGCACCACAAATGTGGCAATGACGCAGATGGTAAAAAGTCCGGTCACACTGCCCTGTCCCATCATGGCAGCTGCAAGAGTAAGTAAATAAAGACCTGCAAGCACCACTATTCCGAGGATCGCAAAGACCTGTTTTACAGTGACCTTGGACTTTTTCTCCTCAGCCTGATTTTCAGTTTCGACATTGGTATTATTCTGATTTTCGCTCATGTTTGATCGATCTCTCCTTATCATTTTTCTCTTTTGCAAAAAGTCTGTCATATATTCCTTCTGCTGTTTCTTTGCTTGAACAGTACTTGTCAGCAATGCACAAAACCCAGGACTCTATGTATTTAGGCGGTTTTAAGGTGAGCGGAAACATATGCTTTTTTATCATGTCCTGCTCCACCTCTGACAGATCCGAAAAATCCTGCTTTGCATTCCTTAGCGCCACTCCCGGATGAAAGAAGCCGTGAAGGCGATGCTCGTTGTTGTCATAATTGTGCCAATCATAGAGAAAATAATCGTGAAGCAGGGCCCCTCTTATCAGATCGTGCTCATTTACATGAAGCTTAAGTTTCCTCACAAGATAGAAACTGGTATAGGCCACGGCGATACTGTGTTTAAGTACGCTGGTACTTCCGTGCTGCATGTTTTTTGCGGACTCTTTTATCCTGGATTCACTGCTTATTCCGGCATAAATATCTTTAAATTTTTTCTCATCTTCAGGTGAGAGATTGTTTGGCAATCTCATCCTATCACTTCCTTTTGATCCCCTTCTCCCGCTTCCATTATCCGGAGCAGTTTCTCAGCCGCCAGGTTCATGGCACTGTCCTTGTTTGTCACTACGCAGAAATGCCTCTTGGGGATCATCTTGTTAAATCTTAATTCAAAAAGGGTTCCCTTTTCAAGCGCTCCGGCCGCAAAATCTCTGACCACATTTCCCACACCAAGGTTTCTCTCTGCAAACTGAACGATCATATCACTGGTGGAAAGTTCAAACTCAGGCGTAAATGCCACATCATTTCCCGCCAGGAACCCGTCGATATATTTTCTGGTGCTGGTATTGCTCTCAAGGCATACGATGGGAAGTTTCTCAAGCTCTTTTAAGTCCAGCGTCTTATTTTTGTAGGATATAAAACGACGACCTGCCACGAAGACATCCTCGATCTCCCGGACCTTTTTGATATTGACATTTTTTATATCGGGCACAGGGGAGCTTACTATTCCGAAATCGATCTTGCCATCCCTTAAATTGTTTAGGGTTTCAGGGGTTGGCGCATTTGTGACCATGACCTTTATATCCGGGTAAAGCTCGTGGAATTTTTCCAGATATCGCAGCAGATAAAACTCCAGCGTCATGTCGCTTGCACCGATATGGATCTCTCCCAGTTCAAGGTTCTTTAGTTTCTTTACCTTTTCCTCGCCGGTCTCCATAAGTTCGATTCCCTTTGAGACATATTCAAAGAGAAGTTCTCCCTCGGCGGTTAACTTAACGCCCCTGGCAACTCTCTCTATGAGGTTTACACCCATCTGGCTCTCCAGCTGCTTTATCTGCTGGGAAACCGCAGGCTGAGAGATATTAAGTTCATTCGCGGCAAGGGTCATACTGCCCGTCTTTGCCACATAATAAAACACTTTAAAGTATTCTAAATTGCTTAACATACCCTTAAACCTTTCTCTGACTTGCGGAGCGTTCTCACAGGGATGAAACACGCTTTACGAGTTTCCCAAAGCCCGGCCGAACAAACACGGTATCCGCTCGGCTCGTTGCCATAACATAATGATATATTATAACATATTTAGTTTATATAAGTGATATTTATCATACATGTAAGAAAAGTTCAGCAAAAAATACCACCAGGCTGCAGATAATGGCTGTGGGGAAAAGACCTGCGCCAAACCATGCGGCAACCATTCCGATAACCAGTGCCAAAAGCCCTGCAAGGGGAGCCCCCGTCGAATCCATGATGGCAGGAAATGTCATTACAGCCAAAGTCACGTAGGGCACATAATATAAAAATGAACGTATAGTTCTGTTTTTAATCTCTTTTCTGATAAGTGTAAGGGGAAGGGCTCTGAGGCCGTATGAAACCAGAAACATTACCAGGATGTAAATATAAATATTGTGCTTCATTATTATTTTTCCTCCCCGGTCTTAACTTTGTCATCAGTTTCATCAACTGAGGCAGCCATATTTTTATTTGCTTTATCCTCGTCGAAGTGATCGTCTTTTATGGGAAATAAGACTGCCGCAAACAGGGATATCACCACTGTCAGGATGATGATCCTGGTGCCCTCGCTGATATTTGATACCACAGGGAGTTTTGCGCATGCAAAGCTTGCAGCCATGGAGATAAAAATCAAACATGCCACCACTTTGTTACGCTTTCCCTCCGGCATGATGATAGCCAAAAACATACCAAACAAAAGAACTCCGAATGCGCTTACAAGCCTTGCTGGAAGTATATTTCCCACCACCACGCCAAGGCATGTTCCCAGTGCCCAGAAGCTGAGTGAACAGATGGCACAGCCGTAATTGTAAAATGGATTCAGTTTCCCGGGTAATGTTGATGAAGCTCCATATATTTCATCCGTGATCCAGAATCCCACCAGCATCCTGTGAAACAGGCTTGTGTTCTCAGGAAGCTTCTGTGACAGAGATATTGACATTAAGAGATACCTTGCACATACGATCAAGATCATCACTGCCATGGTAAAATATGATGCATCCGATGCCATCACGGCAAAACCGGCATATTCTCCCGAAGAAGTATTTGTAAGTAAGCTTGCAAGAGTTGCCTGAAAGGCGCTTAGTCCCGCATTTCTTGCCGTGATACCCAGTGCAAAGGATACCGCAAAATATCCTGCCGCAATGGGAATTCCATCCTTAAGTCCGTTTAAAAACCAATGTCTGTTATCCTTGTTCATTTCCCTTAATTACCTGCTCCCTGTAAAACGGGCACCTTTCGATGCATTTTAAATATCCCACAGTCCTTTAAAGAACTGTGGGACATCTATCCGTTTCATTTGTTATTCTTTATCTAATTCTTTGTCTTATTTTTTCAGAGGACTCTCACGATAGATGATATCGTTTCTGCTGGGTCCGTTTGAGATCATTGTGATGGGATATCCGATGTGCTCTTCTACAAACTCGATGTAGTTTCTGCAGTTTTCGGGAAGATCCTCATAATTTTTGATTCCTCTGATGTCACATTTCCATCCGGGCAGAGTCTTGAGAACGGGCTTAGCCTTTTCAAGCTTGTATGTAACAGGGAAATCTGTTGTGACTTCGCCGTCGATCTCATAGCCTACACATACGGGGATCTCATCCAGGTATCCCAATACATCAAGTACTGTGAAGGCAACATCTGTTGTTCCCTGAAGTCTGCAGCCGTACTTGCTGGCAACACAGTCAAACCATCCCATTCTGCGGGGACGTCCTGTTGTTGCACCGTACTCACCGCCGTCTCCTCCTCTGCGTCTGAGTTCGTCAGCCTCATCTCCGAATATCTCGGATACAAATGCGCCGCCTCCAACTGCTGAAGAGTATGCCTTGCAGACTGTTACGATCTGCTTGATCTCATAGGGAGGGATTCCCGCACCGATGGCACCGTAGGAAGCAAGTGTTGAGGATGATGTAACCATGGGATAGATACCGTGGTCAGGATCCTTTAATGTTCCAAGCTGACCCTCTAAGAGAACTGTCTTACCTTCTTTTAATGCCTTGTCAAGGAATGCTGACACGTCGCATACATAGGGAGCTACCATATCTCTGTATCCGTGGAGAGTTTCGAGAAGCTCTGCAGGATCGATGAGAGGTTTGTGATAGAGATGCTCTAACATTACATTCTTTAATGTGGTAACTCTCTCCACCTTCTCCTTTAAGGTTTCCTCATCGAAAAGTTCATTTACCTGGAAACCGATCTTTGCATATTTATCTGAATAAAAAGGTGCGATACCGCTCTTTGTGGAACCAAAGCTCTTTCCTCCAAGTCTCTCTTCCTCATACTGGTCAAAGAGAATATGATAAGGCATAACGATCTGAGCTCTGTCAGAGATTAAGATCTTTGGCATGGGTACATTTCTGTCCGTGATAGATTTGATCTCGTTAAAGAGGATCGGAATGTTAAGTGCCACACCGTTTCCGATGATGCTGGTGGTGTGTGAATAGAACACACCTGAAGGTAATGTGTGAAGTGCAAATTTGCCATAGTCATTTACGATAGTATGACCTGCATTCGCACCGCCCTGAAAACGGATTACGATATCTGCCTGTCTGGCAAGCATATCAGTGATCTTTCCTTTTCCTTCGTCGCCCCAGTTGGCTCCTACTACTGCTTTAACCATATTGATTCTCACCTTTCCGCATTTTTCATGCATCCGCGTTTTTCACGCAAAAAAATTCTGTCGAGGACACCCTCCGGGCTCCCGACAGAATTTATCATATCACAGTATTAATTATAAGTAAAATCAATGTTTTTTATGTCACATATAACTTTTACTAATGGCTCGTCCTACTCTCTTCCGTTCCAACAGTATGTGCAGAGCTTATCCTTGTCGATACCCACTGCCTCCAGCATATCATCGAGACGGTTAAACTTAAGTGAAGTGAATTTCAGCTTCTCGCAGATCTTCTCCTCCATCTTGGCATATTCCTCTGTATCGGGATCCGCATAAACCTCAAGTCTCTCCTTTGATACGGGACCGCCCTCAAGCTCCTCGATCACGCGTCTTGCGATAAGTTCCATCTCGGATGAAGAACGTGAGAAGTTAAGATACTTACATCCAAAGAGAAGGGGAGGACATGCAGGTCTGATATGCACTTCCTTTGCTCCCGCCTCATAGAGGTATTCGGTGGTCTCACGAAGCTGTGTACCGCGGACGATGGAATCGTCGATGAGCAGGAGACTCTTTCCGTTTATAAGCTCATATACGGGGATCTGCTTCATATGGGCGATGAGATTTCTCTTCTCCTGAATGGTAGGCATAAATGACCTTGACCAGGTGGGTGTATATTTGATGAAAGGTCTGGAAAAAGGAATTCCGCTCTCATTTGCATATCCCACCGCATGGGCTGTACCGGAATCAGGAACACCCGCAACCACATCAGGTTTTGCATTGTCGCGTCTTGCCATGAGTTTTCCGCAGTTATATCTCATCTGCTCTACGTTAACTCCCTCATATGCAGCAGAAGGATAACCGTAATAAACCCAGAGGAATGTACAGATCTTTAAATTCTTATTGTTGGGATTTACCAGGGTCTTGCAGGACTTTTCGTCAAATACCACGATCTCGCCGGGGCCCAGTTCTCTGTCCTCCTGATATCCCAGATTCAAATATGAAAAGCTTTCAAAGCAGGCACATCTGGCGTCATCCTTTTTTCCGAGGATAACGGGAGTACGACCGTATTTATCTCTTGCCGCATATATTCCCTTATCCGTAAGAAGAAGCAAAGACAAAGATCCGTCGATAACATCCAGCGCATACTCGATGCCGTCGATCATGTTCTCTTTTTGGTTGATAAGTGCAGCCACCAGCTCTGTCTGATTGATCTCGCCGTTACTCATCTCAAAGAAATATCCGGAATTTTTTAATACTCCGCTTACCAGCTCCGTGGCATTGTTGATCTTGCCCACGGTGGTGATGGCAAATGTGCCGTGATGTGAACGGATCACGATAGGCTGGGGATCATAATCTGAGATGCATCCGATACCGTATCTGCCGTGCAGATGATCCAGCTCTCCGTCAAACTTGGTTCTGAAGGGAGAATTCTCAATGCTGTGAATGGACTTGTTAAATCCCTGCTCCCCTATTGTTACCATTCCGGCACGTCTTGTACCCAGATGTGAATGAAAATCCGTTCCGAAAAATAAATCAAATCTGCAGTCATCTGCAGATGCTACGCCAAAAAAACCGCCCATTTTAATTATCCTCTACTTAAACAATAATAAGAGGGAACCGGGTTTCGATTCCCTCTCTTAAAAATATTCTAAACGTTGATCTCTGCCTTTGCTCCCAGGAGATCTTTGTTTGCATCAAGAACAGGGTTGATAACGTTCTTTAAGAAATTCTCAACCTGCTCTTTGCTTCTTCCGATATATTTTGAAGGATCCATGCTCTTCTTTAAATCCTCTAAAGACATGTTGAAAGCGGGATCTGCTGCGATAAGCTCCAACAGATTATTGTCCTTGCCTTCCACCTTGACAGTCTTTCCTGCCTCCATGGAAAGCTCGCGGATCCTCTCATGAAGCTCCTGACGATTTCCACCCATCTTTACGGCATCCATCATGATATTCTCGGTAGCCATAAAAGGAAGCTCTGCCAGCATATGTTTCTCGATAACCTTGGGATAAACCACCAGTCCGTCAACCACATTAAGGCACAGATCAAGGACTCCGTCGATTGCAAGAAATGCCTCCGGAATAGACATTCTCTTGTTTGCGGAATCATCAAGTGTTCTCTCAAACCACTGTGTAGCAGATGTGATAGCAGGGTTAAGTGCATCTATCATGACATATCTTGACAGAGAAGCGATTCTCTCACTTCTCATGGGATTTCTCTTGTAAGCCATGGCGGATGAACCGATCTGGTTCTTTTCAAAGGGCTCCTCCACCTCTTTTAAATGCTGGAGAAGTCTGATATCATTGCTCATCTTGTGAGCTGAAGCCGCAATACCTGCAAGTACGTTTGCAACTCTTGTATCCACCTTACGTGAATATGTCTGACCGGAAACAGGGAAGCACTCCTTGAATCCCATCTTTGCTGCGATCAGGGGATCGATCTTGTCGATGGTCTCCTGATCTCCGTTAAAAAGCTCCAGGAAAGAGGCCTGTGTTCCTGTTGTTCCCTTGCTTCCGAGAAGCTTCATGCCGTCAAGTACATGGCAAAGATCCTCAAAATCAAGATAGAACTCCTGAAGCCAAAGGGTCGCTCTCTTTCCCACGCTTGTGGGCTGAGCGGGCTGGAAATGAGTAAATGCGAGGGTGGGCTGAGCTTTGTATTTGTCTGCAAAATCAGCCAGTTCCTTCATGACACTCACAAGTTTCTTTTTAACAAGTTTAAGACCCTCAGTCATCACAATGATATCGGTATTGTCGCCGACATAACAGCTGGTTGCTCCAAGGTGAATTATTCCCGCAGCCTTGGGACACTGCTGTCCGTAAGCATAAACATGGCTCATTACGTCATGGCGAACGACCTTCTCTCTGGCCTTTGCCACATCATAGTTGATATCATCCTTGTGGGCTTTTAATTCCTCGATCTGCTCATCTGTGATGACGGGCTTTCCGTCCTGGGAGAGACCAAGTTCCTTCTCTGTCTCAGCAAGTGCGATCCAGAGTCTTCTCCAGGTACGGAATTTCATATCGGGGGAAAAAATATATTGCATCTCTTTGCTGGCATATCTCTCAGCCAGCGGAGTCTGGTAAACATCTGTACTCATGGTATTTCCTTTCGATTCGATTATTTGTCCAACTTGCTTCCTGTGAGCATCTCATATCCCTGAAGATATTTGTCGATGGTCTTGTCCACGATATCCTGAGGCAATGTCCAGTCGTTTCCGGGATTTGCCTTCAGCCAGTCTCTTGCAAACTGCTTGTCAAATGAAGGCTGTGAGTGACCTGCCTCATATCCTTCAACGGGCCAGAATCTGGAGCTGTCGGGAGTGAGAACCTCATCTCCGAGAACCATGTTGCCGTCCTCGTCCAAACCGAACTCGAACTTGGTATCTGCAATGATGATGCCCTTTGTGAGAGCATAATCAGCACATTTTT
>JAGDCK010000265.1 GCA_017958585.1 Lachnospiraceae bacterium | reverse complement strand
CCATGATAAGGGTCTTTTTGGATGCATTTAAAAACTTCTGGAGCCACTCAATATATCCGTAATCCAGATGGTTTGTGGGCTCGTCTAAAAGTATCAGGTCCGATTCCTTTGACAGGGTGATTGCAAGGGAAAGCTTTTTCTTTTGTCCGCCTGAGAGCTCGCCGCATTTTTGACTGATATCATCTATCCCGAGTTTTGTGAGGAGTGTTAAGGTCTCCGTGAGATTTCCCGTTATCTTTAATATGTTTTCCTCGATTGAAGACAGGTCGTCAAATTCCGGGTTTTGTGGGAGGTAGCTAATCACTGTATTGTTTGCCATGGTGATGGTGCCGCCGTCGGCGTTACTTTTGCCTGCGATGATCTTTAGCAAAGTGGATTTTCCGGTGCCGTTTACGCCCACGATCCCCACTTTTTCACCCTCCTGAACAAAGAAGGAAGCCTCTTTAAAAAGCAGTCTGTCCGTATAAGATTTTGTGAGATTTTCAATGTTTAAAATATTCATGGGTGTATTATAGCATTCATTGTTATTGGTGGCAAAAATTGTTATAATGATTTTTGTGTAAATTTCTTTGTGGTCTGATGGTGCAAAAGCGGCATTTATGAATATGTGTATCACGCACAAAATGGGGGTGGCTTATGAAAATACTGGTGATTGGCGGAAGCTATTTCTTTGGCAGATGGTTTGTGGAATTTGCCGCAAAAGACCATGATGTCACCGTTTTAAACAGAGGAAATATCCCTGTGGTAGTTCAGGGAGACAAAAACAAAGTCACTAATCTTGTGTGTGACAGAAGAGACGTGGAGGCGTTAGAAAAACTCCCTGATACTGACTATGATGCAGTGGTTGATTTTTGCGCTTACAACCCGGGAGATATCGAGATCATCGCTTCAAAATTCAGAAGACCCGGTCAAAAGTATATCTATATAAGCACTGTTGATATATATGAAAAGACAGGGGAGAGGGTATATGTTGATTCGCCTTTTGCAGACCTGTCATTTTATAAAAATATGCCCCCTGAAAATGTGCCGCCGGAAATCGGATATATCCTCGGAAAGCAGGAACTTGAGAGGGAACTGATAAGAGTCGCGGAAAAGTACAGTTTAACCCCTGTGTCCGTTAGACCCGCAATCCTCTACGGCCCGGCAAATTATGCACCGAGAGAGAAGATGTTTTTTGACTGGATAAATGAGGCAGGGCAGGTGATACTGCCATCGGACAGCGACGGATTCTTCCAGTTTATACATGTGGCGGATGCGGCAAAAGGGGTTTTAAAGATCACAGAGCTTGGCGCGGACAAAGTCTCTAAAGCTTATAATTTCTGTAATGAAAAGCCTGAAAATTATGATTCGTTTGCAAAGGCTTTACATGAAGCAGCAGGCAGGGATTTTGAGGAGATACGTTTAAGTGTTTCCGACATAATAAACAGGGGTATACCACTTCCGTATCCGCTTACAAAGGCAGAGTCAGCTATATTTGACACAAGTGAATTTAAGTCCTTAGGGGTGGAAACAAAGGCTTTTGACCTTAAGTCACGCCGGGGATGAGCAATGACATGATAGATTCATGGGACGTTTTAGAAACCTGAAATGACATCTGAAATGATATCTGAAAGGATATATGTATGGCCGCAGAACTTGTACGGGATGAGTTTGGACTGAAACTTACAGACGGAGAGAGGGAATTAAGGGGCGATTTTGGCTCCATGAAAAAAAGGCTTAAACAGGCAAATCTAGAGAGAGAACTGTTGGTTAAGGCGGCCAGGATCAAAAACAGTGAGGGGCCGGTTCGGGTGATCGACGCCACCGCAGGTCTTGGGGAGGATTCGCTTCTGCTTGCGGCAGCAGGCTTTAAGGTAAAGATGTTTGAGTATGATACCACTATTTTTTCTCTTTTATCAGATGCCGTGGAGAGAGCCTCTGAGGATGAGGAACTAAAAGACATTGTAAAAAACATGGAAGTGATCAACGGGGACAGCATTGAATATTTACAGTCGGGTGAGTGCGAAGCGGATGTGATCTTTTTGGATCCCATGTTTCCGGAGAGGCAAAAAAGCGCAGCGGTAAAAAAGAAATTTCAGCTTTTACAGCAGCTGGAGAGACCCTGTGGAAACGAGGAAGAGCTCCTAAGCGCGGCATTTAATGCAAAGCCCAAAAAGATAGTGATAAAAAGACCCGTGAAGGGACCCTGTCTTGGAGGAAAGAAACCTGATTACTCATTGTCCGGCAAAGCTGTCAGATACGACTGCTTTGTTTTTGCAAAATAGATAAAGAAAGAGGACAGTATATGTATCACCATTTGGATTTTCTTGAAAATCTGGGAGGAGTCAAAGCCTTTTATACCGAGAATGGGAGAGGCAACTGGAAGGATTTAACAGCGGAAGTTGCGGCTGAATATGATAAGCTTTCGGAGCATTTTTCCATGGAAAAGGATAATTTTGTGAGGATGAATCAGACCCATACGGACCGGGTGACAAGCGTGGATTTTTCTGACGGGGGAAGCGGCGTTACAAGGGCTTGCCCGGAGACTTCATTTGACGGTATGGTCACCGATAAGAAGGGCTTGATGCTACTTACCATAGAAGCGGACTGCGTGCCCGTGTATCTCTATGACAGGCAAAAGGGCGTTGTAGGAATGGTTCACAGCGGATGGAAAGGCACAGCGTCCGAGATTTCATTAAATGCAGTCAATATGATGAAGGAAAAGTACGGGAGCCGGCCTGAAAACATATATTGCGTGATTGGACCCCATATCTGTAAGGACTGTTATG
>JAGDCK010000264.1 GCA_017958585.1 Lachnospiraceae bacterium | reverse complement strand
GTCGCTTGCGACATGCTCGCGCCGAGCGCGGTTGACGACAGTCAACATGATACTCTCGCACGAAGTGCGATGTGCGCAGAGTGCGCATCCATAGCGGAGCGCTTTTTACTTTATAGGAATGCGAAGCAATTTCCTATAAAGCAAAAGAAATCCGCTTGCAAAGCACAAGCGGACTTAAAATCTCTTTGGAATCAAATCCTCTTATTGCTCGAAATATTCGCTCAGGTTGGCACCTTCCTGTAAAGGGGTTGCCGTGGCTTCGTCGATCCTCTGTATCTCCACCAGCTCTGAATAAGAGTAACTGCCTATTAAGTTTACATTGATAACATACTACCTGTGTAAAGGTATGTCAACCTATTTTCATCTTAAACTTACGAAGCTCGCGCTCGGAGTCCACAAGCGCGATCTGCGCTCCCAGGCCCTGAAGCTTGATATGAAAATCTTCGTAACCTCTTCTGATGTATTTGATGTCATCCACAGTGGAAAAACCGTCTGCCGCAAGGGCTGCCATTACAAGAGCGGCTCCTGCACGAAGGTCCGGTGCAGTGATGCCTGCGCCCGAAAACTTCTCAACACCTTCGATGATTGCGGTGTTACCTTCCACTTTTATATTGCCACCCATGCGGGTGAGTTCATCCACATATTTGAATCTGTTCTCAAACAAAGTCTCAGTCACAATGCTGATACCCTGTGAAAGAGCAAGTGCCACCGTGATCTGGGGCTGCATATCCGTGGGAAATCCGGGATAAGGAAGGGTCTTTACGTGGGTGGGTTTAAGGGGCTTTGATGCCACAACTCTCACACAGTCATCCGCCTCCTCAACCTCACATCCGATCTCCAAAAGCTTTGCGCTTATGGACTCAAGATGCTTGGGGATCACGTTTTTAACCATTACATCGCCCTTTGTGATGGCGGCTGCAAACATAAATGTTCCGGCCTCGATCTGGTCCGGGATAATGGTATATTCTGTACCGTGAAGTCTCTCCACGCCTTTTATCCTGATAACATCAGTACCGGCACCCTTGATGTTGGCACCCATACTGTTAAGGAAGTTTGCAAGGTCAACCACGTGGGGTTCCTTTGCAGCGTTGTCGATAATGGTGGTTCCCTCTGCAAGGACCGATGCCATCATGACATTGATGGTTGCTCCAACGCTTACAACGTCCATATAAATATGGCTTCCCACAAGTTTCTTTGCGTAGGCTTTAATGACTCCGCTCTCTATGCGGATGTCGGCTCCCAAAGCCTTAAATCCTTTGATGTGCTGGTCGATGGCACGAAATCCGATGTCACATCCACCGGGGAGAGTAACCACCGCCTCCTTGTATTTACCTAAAAGTGCTCCTACCAAATAGTAAGAACCGCGAATCTTTTTAAGATTGTCATCGATGGCTTCAATGCTTGTGACATTTCCTCCATTGATGGTAACGAAATGACGTCCCTTTTTCTTCACCGACACACCGATGTTTTTCATACCGTCCAGCAGTATCTCTATATCGCTGACTTCAGGCACGTTATCAATATATACTGTCTCATCAGACATTAATGCGGCTGCCAGAATAGGAAGGGCAGCGTTCTTTGCACCGCCTATCTCCACCTCACCTACAAGGGGTGAGCCGCCTTTGATTGCGTACTGTTCCATTTTATCTTCCTCTGCACGAGCATTAGCAAATGATCGCATGAAAACCCAATGTAGCCGAATTTACATACATAGCACTTATACCACATTTTGAATTTTTTGTAAATAGCGGGCTAATTTAAGTAATTGAGAGGGTTAACCTGACTTCCGTTTATCAAAATCTCAAAATGCAGATGCGGTCCGGTGCTGACACCGGTGTTTCCGCTTAGAGCGATCCTCTCGCCCTGCTTTACGGATTGACCGGCGGATACCAGGACTTTGCTCAAATGTCCGTACCTGGTCTGACGACCGTCCTCATGGTTGATATATACCACATAACCGTAACCGCTTCCCCATCCGGCCTTTGCAACCACGCCACCGCAGGATGCATATACGGGAGTTCCTTTTGGTGTGGACCAGTCAACACCCTTGTGATATGTGCTGGCTCCACGGGTGGGAGCTTTTCTTCGTCCGAATCCGCTGGTAAGGACACCACCGGAAATGGGCTTTATATATGTGGGAGGGATCTTGGTACCGCGCTCCACGATCTTGGGAACCGCGTCAACCACAACTTCCTCTTTTAATATCTCTCTTCCGACTTCTTTTGCATTTACATATTTTACGTCTGCAACGATCTTTCTGAATCCGGCCGACGGCTGCTGTAAGACCTTGGTCTGTGTGGTGTACCAGTTATCATTATCCACATAGATTATGTCTGCATCGTAAACTTCCTCAAAATAACCGCGCTCCGTTCTCTCCACGGAAAGCTCCGGCTCAGGTACGGTGATTATGAGTTTGTCTCCTATATGAATGGATGTGTTTGCATCATCCAGGGAATCGTTCATCTCAACGATGGTATCGACGGGTATGTTCACTTTAATAGAAATCTCGGAAAGGGTATCTCCCGCAACGACTTCGTACTCGCTTGCAGTCTCCTGCTCCTTTGTGATGTCATCGATGGCAACGCCCAGATCCGTAAGCTGTGAATCGGGAAGGTATGCTCCCACGATCTCAACATCCTCCGTAAAGCCCATCTGCATAAGTCCCAGTTCAAAGTCATCAAAATCCATGTACTCGTTTGTGATGGTGGGTTTACCCATCTGTGAGAGGAGCACCTCCACACCTGCCATGGAATAGTCCCTGGGGGTCTTTAATCTGTCATTGTTTCCGTCCTTTGGGATCACAGATGCGGTGAGGACGTTAAACGCTCTGTCTCTGTCCGGCACAAGCTCCACGTCGTAGAGGCTGTCCACGTCATAATTGTCAATGGCGGTCTGGAAGAGTTTTTCCACTTCATCCAGGCTCTTTAAGTTAACCATGTACTCGTTTATCTTTACGATGAAGGAGTGGTGTCTGGTCTCTATCACGGAATTTTTGATGGCTTCCTCCATGGCGGCAACTACTGTTTTTGGATCATCCACGGTTCCCCAGAGAACCTCCTCGCCGTCTGCGCGAAGGGTGGCTGAGGACAGTACCATCTCGTCAGTTCCAGATGAGACATTTCTTCTTGCCACAACAAAAAGTTCCTCGGCCTCCTGTAAGCTTCCGAGGGTTCCGACAGCGGTATCTCCCACGAATACGTGGAAATAGTTGTTGCCGCTGCTCTCAAATCCCGTAAAGCTTTTGATAAAAAGCAGGCAGAGAAACATTGTCAAAAAAGCATATTTTATAAATGTAAACTCGATTTTCTTGTTGTAAGCAGTCATTGTTTCTTCCGTATCAGCGCTTGTTTTTGCGTACACTGTATCCGAATTTGCCCACATACTCACCCAGCGCAAAATATTCGCCGTGGGAATATACTATGGGGTTTGAACGGTCCAGATGGAATCTTCCCTTTTCGTCCATGTATTTTTTGTCTGCATGAACACACAAAACTTCCGCCATGAACATGTCATGGGTGCCAAGAGGTATCACATCCTTTACTTTGCACTCAATGTTTACCGGGCTCTCCTCAATAAGAGGCGCGGACACTTTTTCTCCGGGGATGGGTGTTAAATGCATCTCCTTGAACTTGTCCACGTCGCGTCCGCTTTTTACTCCGCAATAGTCCGTAGCAAAAGCAAGCTCTTTAGTTGTTAGATTTATTACAAATTCTCCGGTTCTCTTCAGGATATCGTAGGAATAACGCTCCTTTCGAACGGAGATCGAAACCATGGCGGGATCCGAACATATGGTGCCTGTCCAGCCTATGGTGATGATGTTGTTTTTGCCCTGTTCATCCCTTACCGACACCATTACCACCGGCAGAGGATACAACATATTTCCGGGTCTCCAGATTTCTTTACTCATATATATTTTTTAAAATAAGCTGATGTTAAGCTTCTGTAATACAAAGAATGCGATAACAGCTGCCAGATTAAGGAAGGAACATACAAATGCCGCAATGGAAAATCCAACGGCAAGTGAGATCTTGGACTTGTTCACGCTGTTTGCATTTTTTGCTTCGTTTGCGTGTTTGTTGCCCTCTTCCACGATGACTGCCTGCACATTTCTGTATACCTTAACACATTCCTTGTGAACTTCGTTCTGAAGTGTCTCTGCGGTTTTGTCAACCGTCTCCTTCACCTTTCCCGCAAGTTCGTCAAGCTGTTCTTCTTTTATGCCTTTTTCGGCTGCAGCCTTTGCTGCTTCGGCGGTGGCCCGGGATATCTTGTCTATCTCAAGGTTTGCCTCATCGATCTTTGCCACACTCTCGTCTGCCAGTTGTCTGACTCTCTCCAAAGCTTCCTTGTAGCCGTTTATGGTGACCTTTAACATTTCGGTCTCCTCTGCTTCAGCCTGAGTGTTTGCCTTGATCATCTCCTGAGCGGTGATCTTCTGAGCCAGCTTATCTATAAAGATGTCCATAAATTTTCCTCCAAACATATCCGCCGTTTCCTACTATAGCCGAACAGTTATTTACGGTTAAATTCTAACATTTAAAACAATTCTTGGCAAGACAATCAAAGCCCCACATTTACACTTGTGGTGCTCTGCTCCGACCTGGCAGTCTGCTGTAATTCTCTCTCGTAGGCCTGAGCCTGGCTGATGGAGAGGATCTCCTCGTTTAGTGACAGCATTCTGTTGTCCAGATCCGCCACCATCTTGGCACATTCTACCAGTTCGTTTTTGATATGCTCCGGCGCATCACCCTCAAATTTGTAATGGATCTTGTGCTCAAGAGAAGCCCAGAAATCCATTGCAACGGTCCTGATCTGAATTTCTACCTTGGTATCGACGATCTTGTCAGACAGGTAAACGGGTACCGTCACTATCATGTGATAGCTCTTGTAGCCGCTGGCCTTCGGATAGGTAATATAATCCTTGACTCCGATCACCTGGATATCCTTCTGCTTACTGATCATATCTGCGATCCTGTAGATATCGGAAGTGAAAGAACAGATAATTCTGATTCCGGCAATATCATTTATGTATTTCACCATATTGTCTATGGTGGACTCGTATCCGTGTCTCCTGAGCTTTTTTACAATGCTCTCAGGGGATTTGATACGGCTCTTAATGTGTTCGATGGGGTTGTATTGATGAACATGCTGAAACTCATCGTTCAAGATCTCCATCTTGGTCTCCACCTGGCGAAGAGCTGCGTTATATATCAGCGTGACTTCGTTCCAGCTTTCGATTCCCTCATCGTTGTTACTGGTGTATTCCATTTCTTATCCTCATTATAAGTATCGTAATTAAAACCTACACAGTAAGTATAGCATAGTTTTATTGTTCTTTGAACGGTTTTATACATTTTTAATAATATTTTGATGGAAAAATGGGTTTTTTATGCAATTTTGTACATATTTTCTTTTGATTTATATTATGCTAAAATTTTTTCCATACAAAACAAGGGAGAAACATCTATGTGTCGCAAAACTTAACGACTCATATCCGTCTCTCCTAATAACGTCTTTTGTGGAGGGTTTTATGCGCATTTGGGCCAGGATCTGGAAAGAAAATCATATGTTGTCCGACATGGTGGTGGAAAACCACGAGGCAGACACCAGAACTCACAAGATCTTTAACGCCCTTGATGAAGTCTGTGTAAAATTCGACTTAAGTAAGCCCATCTGGCTTGACAAAAACATCGCCGATTTTAAGCGCAATTCAAAAACCCGTTTTTCATCCGACAATTTCATCGACTCCATCGATTTTGATTATCTGGAGTTTATGATCATTGAAGAAGATCTATAGCTTCCTTCATGCTCTTTACATATTCACCAACGTAGGGAGCAGCGTCTTTCCCGTATTTTTCCAGGATCTTTATGATGGCGCTTCCCACGATGGCTCCGTCCGATATCTCTGCCATTTTGCCGGCCTGCTCGGGAGTGGAGATTCCAAATCCTATGGCGCAGGGCACATCGGTATTCTCTTTTATCACTTTTACGATCGATTTTAAATCTGTTTTTATCTCGCTTCTCGTACCTGTGACTCCAAGACTTGAAACCACATAGATAAAGCCCTTTGCCTCTTTTGCGATCATGGCGATCCTGTTTTCGGAGGTGGGTGCGATGAGTGAGATCAGATCCACATCGTATTTTCCACAGAGATCCAAAAACTCTTCCTTTTCCTCAAAGGGCACGTCCGGAAGGATTATTCCGTCGATGCCGATATTGTGACAGGTTGAGATAAATTTTTCCGAACCGTATGAAAAGACTACATTTGCGTAAGTCATAAATACCATGGGTACGGTTATCTCTTTTCTGAGGTCCTTTACCATATCAAAAACTTTATCGGTGGTGATGCCCCCTGTCAAAGCCCTTAAGTTTGCTCCCTGGATCACCGGGCCTTCCGCTGTGGGATCAGAAAAGGGAATTCCGATCTCCACCAGGTCTGCACCGTTTTTTACGGCTTCTTTTATAACTGCCTTTGTTGTCTCGACATCGGGATCCCCGCAGGTGATAAAGGGGATAAATGCCTTTTTATTTTCAAATGCCTTGTATATATTACTCATGGATATCCTCCCCTCTGTAGCGGGCGATGGCTGCACAGTCCTTGTCGCCGCGACCCGAAATTGTGATGACGATTATCTGATCCTTTGACATCTGAGGAGCGATCTTTATGGCATGAGCCACGGCATGAGCCGATTCGATGGCGGGGATGATACCCTCAGTCTTTGCCAGATACTCGAATGCATTTACCGCCTCATCGTCTGTCACGGGCACGTACTGCGCTCTGCCTATGTCATGGAGGTGCGCATGCTCCGGTCCGATGCCGGGATAGTCAAGTCCGGCAGAGATTGAATATACGGGTGCGATCTGACCGTATTCGTCCTGGCAGAAATATGATTTCATACCATGGAAGATACCGACTCTTCCGGTGTTAATGGTAGCCGCTGTCTCAAATCCGTCGATTCCTCTTCCCGCTGCCTCACAGCCGATAAGCTTAACATCTTTATCTTCTATAAAATTATAAAATGTTCCTATGGCATTTGACCCGCCGCCGACACATGCGATTACCGCATCGGGAAGCCTGTTTTCTTTTTCCAGGATCTGCTCTTTAATCTCTTTTGAGATAACGGCCTGGAAGTCTCTTACTATTGTGGGGAAAGGATGAGGTCCCATAACAGAACCCAGACAATAATGTGTATCGTCGATACGGCTGGTCCACTCTCTCATGGCTTCGCTAACAGCATCCTTTAATGTGGCTGTTCCTGTTTTTACGGGGATGACCTCCGCGCCAAGAAGCCTCATTCTGTATACGTTAAGGGCCTGTCTTTTTGTATCTTCCTCGCCCATAAAGACAACGCATTCCATGCCCATAAGGGCTGCTGCCGTTGCGGTCGCAACGCCGTGCTGACCTGCACCGGTCTCTGCGATGAGTCTGGTCTTTCCCATCTTTTTAGCAAGGAGGGCCTGACCCAGGACATTGTTAATTTTGTGGGCTCCGGTGTGATTTAAGTCTTCACGCTTTAAATAAATCTTTGCTCCGCCCAGATCCTTTGTCATCTTTTCCGCATAGTAGAGTCTTGAGGGTCTGCCTGCATATTCATTGAAAAGTTCTGTGAGTTCCCTGTTAAACTCGGGATCGTTTTTATAATGATCATATGCTTTTTCAAGTTCGATAACGGCATTCATGAGAGTTTCCGGTATGTATTGTCCTCCATGTATGCCGAAGCGTCCGTTAGGGTTTGTCATTTCCTGTTTCCTTTCCGTGGGGCGCTAAGCCACTCACGCTTTTTATTTTATAAATTCTATGCAGATTATTCCACTGCTTTTTCGACTTCTTCCATGAACAGTTTCATCTTTACGGGGTCTTTTTTCTTGTCTGTCTCTATGCCGCTTGAAACATCCACGCCGTAGGGATGAAGCATTTTTATGGCTCCCTCCAGGTTATAAGGAGTTAAGCCCCCTGACAAAAAGTAAGGTTTTTTTGCCAGTTTCAAAAGTTCCCAGTCAAAGGTATTTCCGCTTCCCGCATCAAATGAGTCAAACAATACGTAGTCTGCAACGGATCCGTTTGCTTTTTTCATCTCGTCCTCTCCCCGGACACAGAAGGCTTTTATGACGGGCGTGTCAACTTTTTCCTTTAAGGCTTTGATATATTCCTCATCCTCGTTTCCGTGAAGCTGGATCAGGTCTATCACGCCGCTCTTTGCTGCGTCTGCCACAAAGTCGATTTCCTGATCAAGGAATACTCCCACCGCTTTTATGGAAGGGTCCAGGTATTTTTTTAATTCCGAGGCTTCCTCCGGAGTCTTTTTCCTGTGGCCTTTGTTTGCATATATGAAACCTACATAGTCGGGCTTAAGTTCATTTGCGGTCTCGATATCTTCTTTTGTCATGAGGCCGCAAAGCTTGACCTTGGGTCTGCCTTTCAGTTCGGCAAGCTTTGCTTTTTTATCCTCTGCTCTCATAAGGGCTTCGCCCACAAGGACCGCATCGGCGCCGATCTCTCGAAGGGTCTGAATGTCCTCCGGTCCCGACACGCCGCTTTCCGACACGAAGATAACATCACTTGGGATGAGTTTACGAAGTTTTCTGCTGTTTTCGGTATCCACCGTGAAGTTTTTCAGATTTCTGTTATTCACGCCGATGATACGCGCATTGCAGCGAAGGGCCATCTGAACTTCTTCATCGGAATGGGTCTCAACCAGAGCGGACAGACCCAGTTCGTCGCAGATCTCAATATATTTTTTTATGGTCTCCTCGTCCAGTATGGAGCAGATCAAAAGCACCGCCTTTGCACCGAGGACCTTTGCCTCGTATATCATGTAGGAGTCCACGGTGAAGTCTTTTCTGATGCAGGGGATGTTTACTGTATCTGCGATCTCTCTGAGATAATCATCGCTTCCGAGAAACCATTTGGGTTCAGTTAAAACCGATATGCATCCTGCGCCCGCTTCCTCGTACTCTTTTGCAATCTGAAGATATGGAAAATCCGGAGCGATAAGGCCTTTTGAGGGGGATGCTTTTTTGCATTCACATATGAAGGTTATACCCGGAGCCTTCAGTGCTCTTTCAAATTCGAAGTGGCCTTTAGGAAGTTTGTATGCCATTCTCTTCATGTCATCAAAAGAGATCTTTCGCTTTGCCTTCGCCACCCGTTCTCTGGTGTTTTCGGCTATCTCATCCAAAATAGTCATGGTGAATCCTTTCAAAATAATACTGGTTTTCGTCAACCATTTAAGTTGACAATTATTTATTCAGCTTTATTCCAGAAGCGAGTGCCTGACAGGGCGCCAGTCGCTCAAACAGTCCTCGCCGCGAAAAATACCTTCGCGTCTGCGGAACTCGCTTTGCGGCATCCCTGCAGCCCCTCACTTCTTACCGATTGTTAACCGTTAGAAACTTCGATGAATTTGTTCAATACATCAAGTGCGGCGCCTGAATCGAGGATCTCTCCGGCAAGCTTTACGCCATCTGCAAAAGTCTCTGCCTTACCGCCGATGTAGAGAGCGGCACCTGCGTTTAAGCATACGGTATTTCTCTTGTGGCCTTTTTCGCCCTTTAATATTCTGAGTGCGATCTCGGCATTTTCCTCAGGTGTTCCGCCCTGAAGGTCCTCTTTTTTGCATCTCTCAAAGCCAAAGTCCTCAGGCTTAATCACGTATGTTTTAAACCATCCGTCCTTGAACTCGCAGATTGTTGTGGGTGCGCTTAAGGAAATCTCATCCAGTTTGTCCTGTCCGTAAACCACCATTCCCTTTTGAACTCCGAGGCTCATAAGCACGTTTGCAAGAGGAACTGCAAGATAGTCATCATATACGCCGAGAAGCTGCATTTTAGGTCTTCCGGGATTGGTAAGGGGTCCGAGGATATTAAACACTGTTCTGAATCCAAGTTCTTTTCTGATGGGACCCACGTACTTCATGGAAGTGTGGTATTTCTGTGCAAAGAAGAAGCACATGCCCACTTTGTCCAAAAGCTCCAGCGCCTTTTCAGGTGTCTGATTGATATTTACTCCGAGAGCCTCCAGACAGTCTGCTGTTCCGCACTTTGAACTTGCCGCGCGGTTACCGTGCTTTGCGACTTTCATTCCGCCTGCTGCCGCAACTAACGCTGAGATGGTAGAAATGTTAAAGGAATGGGCGCCGTCTCCGCCTGTACCTACTATCTCGAACACATCAAGTCCTGTGGTATCCACAGCTATTGCATTATCTCTCATGGCCGCCGCACAGCCTGCGATCTCCTCTGTGGTCTCAGCCTTTGTACTCTTTGTGGAAAGAGCGGACAAAAATGCCGCGTTCTGTGTAGGTGTGGTCTCGCCGCTCATGATCTCGTTCATGACTGTGTATGCCTCGTCGTAAGTAAGATCCTGCTTCTCTGTGATTTTAATGATTGCTTCCTTGATCATTTTGTTTCCTCCTGTTTTTGTTTGACCTGTTTTTGATTTTCGTGATCTGTTTGTTTATCTTTTAAAAGCCCTTTTATTTTCTGATGTTCATGAAATTCTTAAGCATTTCTTTTCCGGTTGGAGTCATGATGGATTCGGGATGAAACTGCACTCCGAAGATTGGATATTCCCTGTGTGCCACAGCCATGATCTCACCTTCATCCGTAACTGCGGTCACCTCAAGGCAATCAGGGATCGTCGCCTCATCCGCAGCCAGGGAGTGGTATCTTGCCACAAGTCCTTTTTCCGGCAGGCCCTTAAAAAGCTCGCAATCTGTTTTAAACTTTACCTCAGACTGCTTACCGTGCATCAAGCGTTTCGCATAGGTTACGGTAGCGCCGTAGGCCTCACATATAGCCTGATGTCCGAGGCACACGCCCAATGTAGGGATCGTCTTTGAAAGAGTCTTTGCAACTTCCTCGATGATTCCCGCATCCTTTGGTTTTCCGGGGCCCGGGGAGAGGATAATATGTGACGGATCAAGTTTTTTTATCTCCTCCACCGTCATCTCATCGTTTCTGATGACTTTGATATCACTGTTTATTTCTCCCACATATTGGAAAAGGTTGTATGAAAAACTATCGTAATTGTCTATTAAAAGTATCATGTCTTTCCTCCCTTATCCTTCTATGTCCGATGCCTGTTTTAAGGCATTCATTACTGCCTTGGCCTTGTTTACGCATTCATCGTATTCTTTGTTTGGAACGGAATCAGCAACGATTCCCGCGCCGCTTCTGACGAATACTTTTCCGTTTTTCTTGTAGGCGATCCTGATGGCGATGCAGGTATCCATATTTCCCGTAAAATCTATGTAACCGATGGCTCCGCCGTAGATGCCGCGCTTGTTGTTTTCAAGTTCTGCGATAAGCTGGCAGGCTCTGATCTTTGGTGCGCCCGAAAGGGTTCCTGCAGGGAGCACGGCCGATATGGCATCAAGGGCGTCCTTGTCATCTCTGATGATTCCTCTTACTGTGGATCCTATATGCATCACATGGGAGTATCTCTCGATCGAATGAAGTTTTTCCACCTCAACGGTTCCGAACTTGCTGATCTTGCCCAGGTCATTTCTTCCAAGGTCCACTAACATGTTGTGCTCCGCAAGTTCTTTTTCATCGGCCAAAAGTTCTCTCTCTAACTGTTCGTCCTCTTCCTGAGTCTTTCCTCTGGGTCTTGTTCCGGCAAGAGGAAATGTGTGGAGCACTCCGTTTTCAAGTTTTACAAGTGTCTCAGGTGAAGCACCCGCCACTTCCACATCCGTTCCCGAAAAATAGAACATATATGGTGAAGGGTTGATGGTCCTCAGTATCCTGTAGGTATCAAGGAGGCTTCCTTCGTATTGGGCGCTCAACCTGTTTGAGAGAACTATCTGGAAAATGTCGCCTTCCTTGATATGATCCTTTGCCTTTTCAACCATTGCGCAATATTCTTTTCTGTCAAAAAG
>JAGDCK010000263.1 GCA_017958585.1 Lachnospiraceae bacterium | reverse complement strand
GCTCTTTTTTCACACACTCTGTCCAGAACTTCGCCGCATTCTCATTGGTAAAGTCCAGATAACTTCCCATTCCTCCCCAGAAAGGGAACTTTGCGACAGATCCATCGCCGTTTTTCAAAAACCATCCATTCTCCGCGATCATCTCATACATTGGGTGGTCATCCAAAAAGCAAGGTTTTATGTTGTGCAGAAACTCGACGCCCTTTTCCCTGAAGGTCCTGCTGAGCCCCTCAGGTGAAGGGATCTTATCCGTGTTCCAGTGAAAGACGTATCGCTTGTCGCCGATCTGGGTATATCCGCTGGATAGATAAAATCCTCCCGGGGAGATACCGTATTTTTCACAGAGTGCAAGGAACCCTTCAAGCTGCTCCCCTGCATTGTCTGCATCTGTATACGCCATTGTGCTTCCGCAGTACTTGAGCATCCACTTTGGCGGAAGAAATGTGCCTCCGGACAATGATACGAAGCTTCTTAGGATCTCTGGAACGCTTCCGTAAAAGACATAGTAGATGAGATACTCTTCCTCACATCTAAAGGACTTAAAGGGTGAGTAATAGTTATCATGCTCTCTTCCGAAATTAAACTCACCGTCAGAATATGTGTCGTAGTAGATTCCGTATGAGCCTGCTGAATTCCTGCAAATATAGAATGGGACATGCTTATACAGAGGGTCCGAGGATCTGGCATCAAAGCCCATGGAATCCGTGGTCCCAAGCTTAAAGCATCTCCCGTTTTTGTTGACATCTCCCGACTTATCTCCCAGCCCGAAGATGTACTCATCCTCCTGCCTTGACAGATAATGACAGGCTCCTCTTCCCAACTCCCCTTCAAGGTTATAGGCCATGTATTCCCTGTCCTTAAACAGAACTTCCTCACCTTTGTAATGCGTGATAAGGAAATTCTGTTTTTGAACAAAAAGCCTGTGACTGCCAAAGGTGAATGTCCAGCCATCACCGTCATCAGTCATCTGTGTTTTTTCGCAAGATAGCCCTTTGCAGGACAACTTATCCCTTCCCTCATAGGGCATCTCCCCGTCCGGGCATACCGAGAAGGTGTTAAAAAAGGTGCTTCCGTCTTTATAGATTGCCACACGGACCATGTCCCCCAAAAAATCAAGCCTGGCATTTATATCTGTTTCCTTGAAAACAAATGTAGAGTTTTCCTGACTCTTTATGGTAAATCTGTGGTCATATTTCATTTTGGATCTCCTCTGAAGGTATTTACTATCAGCTTTATAGGGTTTGGCCTTTTCATTCCCACTCCCTTTTTTGAGATGAAAAGACATTTCCATCCCCTCTTCCATACAGGACGTCCTAAGGCGTTGGGATCGCCGGTTTTCACAAAATCAGAAATGTAATCCATCATAAGATCTGATATTTCCTCGTCTTTGCTGTCATACGGCCTAAAGCTCTTTTTGAGAGTCCCGAACAGGTATCGCAAATCCGATGAATGAAACGCCCCATTGTCATCCCCGGGGGCATCGATATCAAAGTAGTAACGGTATCCGTCGTTCTTTCCTATAAACTTACGCGCCATGTTGTACAGAACAACATTGTACATATCATTACTTGTAGTTCCCGCCATGTAATCAAGCTTAAGCGGATTCCCTATGAGCTTGTCAACGCTATCGGTCAGAAGATATCCGTCAATAACAGGCTGTGTGTTTACAGTGTTGTCTTTCCTGACTTTCTTAATCTCTTCGACTGCACCAAGCACCGTTTTCTCATCAAACTCTTTAAACTCATCAAAGCTTGTGGCGCCTGAGAGACTTATCACTTCTTC
>JAGDCK010000262.1 GCA_017958585.1 Lachnospiraceae bacterium | reverse complement strand
GATACCTTTATCGCAAAAAACAGAATAGGTGACAGATGTAAGGTGTGCACCGGCTGCGGCAGGTGCTTAAGAGAGATGAAAGGGCTTGATATTATCAAATCGAGCCCTTTACTTTCATGCTTAAGTTTAGATATTGACAGCTATCTGTACGCAGTCGACATTGGGACCACCACCATCGCCATGGTGATGTATGACAAAAAAGGAAAACCCATCGCCGACAGGACCTGCCTTAATCCTCAGTACAGATTCGGAAGAGATGTGCTTAGTCGTATCGCGGCAGCAGAGGATAAATATAAGGCAAAATTAATGCAAAAGCAATGTGTTGACGAAATTGAGAAAGGTTTTGAATACTTCGACACATTTTTGCCTGCCGGGGAAGAAAAGAGAGCAATTGTATGTGCAAATACCACAATGACCCTCCTTGCCCTGGGAAAAGACGTCTCAAGCCTTGGAAAAGCCCCCTTTAACGTACCCGAAAAAGGTCCGTTTCAGATTGTGATCGGTGGGACTGATACAATGTTTGTTCAGAGCCTTTCGGCTTTCATAGGTGGGGATATCGTGGCAGGAATAAAAGCCACAGGCATGGACCAAAAAGAAGACATCTCCCTCCTTATAGATCTGGGCACAAACGCAGAGATGGTGCTTGGAAATAAGGACAGGTTTGTGACCACCAGCGCTTCTGCCGGACCTGCGTTTGAGAGCGGTGCAGGTGCAGGAAAATACGGGACGGACCTTGTAAAAAACCTTGCGGCCCTTTTGGAGAGCGGCATCATGGACGAAACAGGCCTGCTTTCAGAAACGTATTTTGACGAAGGAGTCATGGTGGGAGATACACTCATGACCCAGAAACTGATAAGGGATCTGCAGCTTGCAAAGGCAGCTATACGAACGGGAATAGATCTTTTGATAAAGGCATATGGTATAGGATATAGGGATGTTTCAAAAGTATATCTTGCCGGCGGATTCGGTTATTACCTGGATGAAGCTGCCACGGTTAAGATCGGTATGATCCCGGAAGAGTTTCTTGGAAAATGTACGGCTGTGGGTAATACCGGCCTTACTGGGGCATTGGTCATCGCACAGGAATGTGAGGACGAGGAAAATTGTATGTCATTTTCCGATAATTGGAATGTGGAACTCGTCGAAGCTGCAAATGAAGACACATTTCAGGAGAAATACACTAATAATTTAAATTTTTAGTGAAAATCGATAAAATATGACAGATAATTGTTTCTTTTTAGTTAAAAACGTAGTATAATTCTCCTATGCAATTTATATAGTATGGGGGTAATTACTATGAAAAAAGACAAAAAGGAACGGAAAACTTTGTCTTTTTCAAAGGGTTTTGGGAAAAAATCAAAGACTGAACCATCCAAAGATCCAAAGAAAAAGATCAAGCTTTTCAGCATCAGAAACAAGATATTTGTCTGTTTCCTGATGCCGATCATCGGTCTCATCATTGTAGGTGTGGTAGCTTACAACAGGGCCGAGAAGGGACTGAGTGAAAATTACATCAGTTCAACAACCCAGACGGTGGAAATGGCAAAGGAGTACATCGATCAGGGATGCAACTACGTTAACGCAGAGACAATCAAGTTTTGCAGCAATTCGGATCTGCAGCAATTGATGTTGGGGTTATTTGCAAATGATCAGGTGTCGGCATTAAATATCACCTCAACTGTAAAGACTGATATGAATGCTTCGATAGTGGCAAACGAATTTATCAATGCCATTCATATCATACCGAAGAGTAATTTTAATGTTATCTCATCAAAGACAACATCGACTCAGACCGGTTTTATGAGCGAATACCTCGATTCCATGGGAGCGGATAAATACAGTATTCCCAGATGGGTTGACAACCATGCTTTCCTGGATGAAAGAATAAACACATCGCCT
>JAGDCK010000261.1 GCA_017958585.1 Lachnospiraceae bacterium | reverse complement strand
TTTTTTAAACTATTTTTTTGAACCTTTCAACGAAAAACCGGTCGTAAACAGGTCTGAAAAGGACAGATCCGAAGATCCGAACAGACGAATATTACGGGATCATAACCTCCCTTCTGTTTTATTTTTAATTCTTCTAAATGGAATGATTACAGGCGAGACGCCTCAGATTTAAGATATTCACAATATATCACATATGTGCCCTTCGCGCAATCAAAACAGTAAAGATTACTTTTGACGACAACAATAGCTCTTATCCCCGTTTCATGACCGCGCGAAAGTGCAGCTCTAAAGTTATTCCCTAAGTGAATCGATGTAGGTCTTATATCTGTTATTGTGATTAACCATGGAAAATTCTTTTCCGGAGTCCACATAGTCAATATAACCCTTCACATCCACCCATTTATAATCCACGGTCTCTCCCTCCTGTAAGACTATGCTGTCCTTATCACAGGAAGTTCTCACAAGATATGAATAGAACATTCCGTGGTTTGCACTGAAGGTGATATTTATAAGTTCATAATCGTCGGAAACTATCCCTGTTTCCTCTGACATTTCCCTCTTTAAAGCCTGTTCGGGAGTCTCATCAAGTATTGCGGAACCGCCTCCCGATGCCTCCCAGTAACCGGGATATACGTCCTTGACGTCACTTCTCTTTGTCATGAGATACGTGCCGTCCTCATGAAGGATCAGAAAATCCACCACCAGATGATATAACCCTTCCGGGATATCCCTGTAATTTCCCTGTCCTCTCACAAAAGTCCTGTCGGTCTTATTTCCGTCTGCATCATAAAGATGCCATATCTCTGCACACATTCCCCTTACCTCATTCTTAAGATTTCGTTTTATTCTATCACACCTTTTTAAAAATATATACATAAAAAAGAATCTCGCTTGCGAGATTCTACGCGCCGAGCGCAACCCTGATTTTTAGGGCATCTTCATCTTGCGTAAGTGACCATCTTCAGCGGAGCGCTTTTTACTTTATAGGAAATTCGGAGGAATTTCCTATAAAGTAAGAAGAACGGATGCCCCATATGCACCCGTTCTTCCAATACCCATCCCATATAATCCTATAATATCTCATTAAAGTCTCATAAATGAGACGCCCACAGAACCCTTTCCCACAAGGGTTCCCGTTGTCACCGAAGTTGGAACTGTGATCACGTTCTTAAATTTGAAATGCTTCTTTACCGCTTCTTCCATTTCCCTTATCTCGGCCACAGTGTAATTTACATAATTGACCACAAGTATGGAATCATCGATCTTGTTGGTGGGCATCAGTTTAAATCCCCTCTCAACATATCTGACCACACTCTTTCTTCCTGTAAGAGGGGGTCTTACAACGGGATAGAACTTTCCGCCGATGCATCTGATCACGGCTCCTGCCCTCAGTCCCATTCCGAATCTGTAGAGCATATAACTCATAAACGGAGCTTTCTCCAAGGGCCTCAATGTGGGCAGCATATAAACTGTGGCAATCTTACCCTTTATTTCCTTGATGGATGATAATATCTCCTCCACCGAGGCATTATCCCTTGCCATCGCGGCTGTCTTTATGCAAAGTATGGACTCTCCGCCTGAGATCATGCCGGAATCCACCACCGTAACATGGTCAAAGCTCTGGGCTGCCGCCTCTGCATTTTCCAGGGCTCCGCAGGTCTGCCTTGAGGCGGAGATATGGATAATATTTTCCGCTCTTCCAAGGGCCGTTGCAAAGAAAGTCTGATAGTCATCGACGTTGGGGCATTCGGCAACAATTGCCCCCTCCTCTTCGTCAAACTCTCCGAATGTGGACACATCGATCTCCTCATTGTCACGATATCTGCCCTTTTCGGTCCTTATATACATATTTATGATGTCAATATCATACTCTTTTGCAACATGCTCTGGGATATCCGCAATGCAGTCCGTGGTGATAAGAACTTTTTTCTTGCGCTTTGCGCCCATGCTCATGATCTTGTAATCCACTCCCGCAACTGTGGGCGCAGGCTTAATTTCTTTTTGCCTGTATTCCACGATATCGTCCGGAAGGAATTTTACGATCTCACTCTCAAGGGCCTCTCCCGTAACGGGCTTTACGATAAATCCGTCAAAATTGTAATCATCGCAGAGTTTCTTTGCTTCAGTGGGAGTATTTGCCGTAAGTAGCAGCACGGCAGAGTTTTTGCAGAGACCGTTCTCCTGATTCCTGATCCTTCGAAGGGTCTCTATTCCGTTCATGTCGGTCATCATGTAATCCATTAAGATCACATGATAGAATTTCTTCTTTGTCCTTGCAAGACACTCAAGACCGCCTGTTGCAATATCCACATTGACCTTGGTCTCCTTCAGGAGCTTACTCTCCACCATGGAGTTCATGCTGTTGTCATCCACAATGAGAATATTGGCTTCAGCTGCCTCGAAGGTCTTTCTGTATTCACCCACAGACACCTGCTTGTGCCTGAGAAAATCCACATTTCCGATGGGTTCTGCGCTCACAATCCTCTGTTCCAGAGTAACCGAGAAAGTGGATCCTTTTGTATAGATACTGTCAACGGTGAGTTCCCCGCCCATGAGGCTGACAAGTTCCTTGGTGATGGCAAGACCCAGGCCGCTTCCCTGTATCCTCTTGTTCTTTTGTATATCCATGCGCTTAAAGGCGTCATAGAGATGCTCCAGATCTTCCTTTTTGATTCCTATACCGGTATCGGAAACCGCAAATGTAAGCTTATAATTTCCGTTACCCTGGTCTTCGCCCTTTACTATGATGGCAATGGAACCTGTGGGAGTAAACTTGACGGCATTGGTCAGAATATTTAAAAGTATCTGCCTTATCCTTCCCTCATCGCCGTAAAGCACTGAGGGAAGTCCTCTGTCCACATCCACAAGAAGCATCAGCTTCTTTTCATTTGCCTCGATATGTATCATATCGATAAGCTCGCTGAGCAAATCCTTTGTATCATATTCAACAGGCATGATCTCCATCTGGCCAAGTTCAAGCTGGGTCTTGTCCAGAATGTAGTCCACCAGATGTAAGAGCATCTTACTGGCTGTCTGAATGTTCTCTGCATATGCCTCGATCTCTCCGCCCGGCTTTTCCCTTAATATCAGTTCGTTAAGACCCACTATGGAATTTATGGGGGTTCTGATCTCGTGGCTCATGTTCGCAAAGAATGCATTGGTTGCATTGTTTGCCTTTTCAAGTTCCTCCGTCTGTTTTAAACTTTTGTTTCTCTCTCTTGTAAAAAGAGCTCTCTGATATAGAAGCAAAAGTCCCACCACAATTCCTACCATGATCACACTGAATATGGAATCCAGATACTCGGAAAAATCGTTGGTGAGAGGATTTATATATTCAGGGTGAAGATATGCCAGCACATAAATTGCGATGTTTACCAGGATGTCAAGCACCACAAAAATCTTAAGTGTCAGTCCGTCAAACATCAAAAAGCAATAAATGATACCCATGGTAAGCCACAGGGAAGCTCCGCCCTCGGTTCCTCCGCTGTAGAAAAACACGCTGGGAAAGAACATAAATATAAAGAACACTCCCAGGATCTTTGCCGCAAGCTCCGTTCTGTGATAGGAGAATGTGGCAACCGATGCCGCCAGCATGATCGCGATGGTGGCAACGATGGATGTATAAACCAGGGGAGAATCCGTGATCAGCAGATTTTCCACAGAGGAAACCGCACACATCAATATTCCGGCTATCAGGATCTGTCTGAAAAGCCTCTCCTTTATCTCCAGATCGTCACCGAATACATATTTGAGGAGTGATCGTTTGATCCTGTCCATATCACTCACCTCCGCTTCCGAGAATGTTTCTCAAGGCATCCGCAGCCGACATATAATCGGACATTTCAACCTTGTGGATTATTCTCTCCATAGTCTTTGTGAGAGGTTTGCCGTTAAAGCTGCAATTACCAAGGTCAGTCAGGATGGACAACATGAGATTTCTGTCAAGTATATAGGCTCCCGTCTCAAATTCGTCCGCCTTCTGTGTAAGCTCAGACACATTAATCTCTCTCAGATTGGCAAAATCCTCGTTTCTTTCTTCACTGTCCTTGTCACCGTAAAGAGCTTTTCCGATCACATCAACCACTCGTCTGTACTCTGCCATCATGGCCTCATGGTTTTCATGGATGTATCCCGGATCATCATGTTTTCCCGCCATCTCAAGAGCCTTTGCCATCTCTGAAAGGTTAACGGCTCCTATGCTCATCATGGTGCTCTTTATGGCATGAACCTGAATGGTATAATCCTTCCAGTTTTCCTCCTTAAAGAGACTTGTTACATAATCTTCCTGCTTCTTTGCATCATCCACCTGCATCTTAAGGATCTCAAGATACTGCTCTTTTCCGCCGCAATACATGATTCCTTTCTTTGTATCAAGATCACCTATCACAAGTTCATCAGGGGCACTTGCGGATATGCTACTTGCAGGTGCCTTTTCCTCTTCATGCACTTTTTCTTCATGCACTGCGACAGGTTCAGCCTTTTTATCAGACACAAAGGTGGCTTTAGGAACCTCTATTGGAACAGGCTGTTTTTCAACCTTTTCCGTCTCGTTAAAATACATCTTTGCATCAGGTAATACTCTTTTTAATGCTCTCTCAAGTACATTTGGTTCCACAGGCTTTTCCACAAAATCATCAAAGCCTTCTCTTAAAAACATCTCCCTCGTGCCAGCGATTGCATTTGCGGTAAGGGCTACGATCTTTAAGTTCTTGAAATAATCTCCGCCCTTTTCCCTGATGTGATGAAGCGCTTCCACACCATCCATCTCGGGCATCATGTGATCCATAAATACCAGATCATAATCTCTTGACTCCACGGCCTTTATGGCTTCGGCGCCGCTTGTAACGCTGGTAAGCCGCATCTTGTAAGGAGCAAGAAGTCCCTCTATAACCCTGATGTTCATCAGGTTATCGTCGACTATGAGAACCTTCACATCGGGTGCTGTGAACTTTCCGTTTTTCTCCGATGGCTTCTTTCTGTCATAACCTGTGGTATTTAACAGATTGGCGATGGAGAGAATATAAAAGGGTGTATAAACCTTATAAATCGCGGGATTTGTAACCTTGCTGTCATTCTTTGGATCGATCAGGACCGCAAAGACGATGTTGGGATCGAGATTGTCAAAATAATCCCTGTTCTCCATATATTCGTTGAATCCCGTGAGAATATGGCTGAACTGCTCCCTCTCATTTCGTCTCTTAAGCTCCTGTATATTCATACAGTTATGAGACTTTACGGGGAGCGCCTGGCGCATCTTGTTCATGACTGCCATATAGTCATCTCTCGCATCGGACCTGTCCTCAAGTATAAAGTTAAAGTACATGGCCACATTGACTTTTTCGGGCTTATTGATTGAGACGATAGGAGTCTCATCAAGCACCTTTTGAGGTATGACAGCCTTGAAGATACTGCCCTTTCCAAGTTCGCTCTTTACAGAGATGGTACCGTTCATACGATTGATTATGGCCTTTGAGATGGCAAGGCCAAGACCCATGCCGCCCTCTTTTCTCTTTCTTGTGGCATCAGCCTGGTTAAAGCTGTCAAAGAGGCCTTCAACCTCCTCCTCGCTCATACCGATTCCGCTGTCCTTCACAGAGATTATGAGATTTATACCATAATCTTCATTTCTAAAGGACACATCCAAAAAAATGGAGCCGTTCTCCGTAAATTTCACGGCATTGTCCATGAGATTAAGCACGACCCTTCGGATCTTTTTCTCATCTCCGTAAAGGCTTGAAGGGATGTTGGGATCCACGTTTACAATGAGCTCGATCTTTTTGTCAGCCTTCTTTGCGGATACCATATTTATAATGTCATTGACGGTGGATGTGATATTGTAGGTCTCCTCCTGCAATTCCACCTTTCCGCTCTGTAATTCCGAGAAGTCCAGGATATCGCTGACAATGGAGATAAGGTTTCTTCCCGCCGTTCTGATATCCCAAAGTTTTTCTTTGACAGAATCAATATTTGAATCCCTGAGAGCCAGATCACTCATTCCGCAGATGGTATTTACGGGAGTCCTGATCTCATGACTCACATTGGCAAGGAAATCATCCTTGGTTTTTTCCGCAGCCTCGATCTCCGCCAGAACCTCGTCATTTTTTCTGTCCTTACTGCGGCTCTTCTGTACCCAGACACAGACTATGACTTCGATAAACAACACATTTATCATCTGGAAGATCTCAACAAGACGTCCCATGGTATCAAGCCCCGACAATCTGCCGCTGTACACATAGTGATTAAAGAAAAGCACAAATGTGGCCAGATACATCGGTATAAAAAGGCCCGGGATCCTGTACAGTCCAAGGAGCACCACCAATGCTATGAAGTTCGGCATGATCTGCACCACATCTTCGCAGAAAAACGAATACACCAAAAAGGCGATCAGGGTTACCACAGATTCCATGTAAGCTCGCACCGTCCTGGTGGAATAACCTGTCAATACCGCAGACCACAACAGCACAAAAAAACCCACCATTGTAGCCGGTATCCATGGATTGAGTTCCTGATATATACTTATGGTCGTGATGGATAAAAGATGAATACTGCAGACAGACCATATGGCCCATTCGGGTATCTCTTTAGATCTTTTTCTGTTGTTCATATCATATCTCCGTTTACAGAATAGTTAAAACATGCCGGAGCTTTGACACTCCGGCATGCGAAAAACAGTTTTAGTATTTTCCAAAGCCGTCACCCAGCGATATGATCCGCTCATTTTCAACGCCGGGGCTGTAAACTTCACTTACAAAATCTTCTCTTCCGCCAAGCTTATAGATTGAAAGGAGTTCCTTCATTCTCTTTGCCTGATTGGAAAGTTCAACGGATGCGGCCGCACATTCCTCACTGGTGGCGGAATTGGTGCTGACTACCTCCGAAACCTGTTCGATGGCTGAATTCACCTGCTCGATGGCTGTGGCCTGATAATTGGAAGCTTCAGCGATCCCCATAACCTTCTGACCACAATCGTCAACCATTCTCGAAGCCTCCATCATCTCAACGGAAAGCTGTTTTGATATTTCGCTTCCTGCATTGACCTTCATTATGGAGTCTTCTATAAGTTCCGCTGTCTCACTTGCAGCCTCCGCAGATCTTGCGGCAAGATTTCTTACTTCCTCAGCTACAACTGCAAATCCTTTTCCCGCCTCTCCCGCTCTGGCAGCCTCAACCGCTGCATTTAACGCCAGGATATTTGTCTGGAAAGCAATGTCATCGATTACCTTTATGATCTTTGAAATGCTCTCTGAGGATTTGTTTATCTCATTCATGGCATCGGCCATAATGATCATCTGATCTTTTCCCTTGTTCATGGAGGAAATTACATCCTTCATGTAATCGGCAGTGGTCGTAGCTTCAACCGCATTCTGCTTTGTCTTGTCGGCGATATCGCTCATGGAAACCGTTATCTCTTCTATGGCGCTTGCCTGCTCCGTAGAACCCTGTGCCAAAGCCTCGGATGCGCTTGCCACCTCGGAAGAAGATGTGAGCACCTGGTTAGCGGATTCGGAGATATTTGACATGGCATGACGGTTTTGGCTTACCATCTTCTCGATGGCATTTCCAAGCACGTCCTCGCTTGAAGCGGGCTCTACCACTACGGTAAGATTTCCGTCCGCCACCTGTTCCATGACGTTAGCCTGTTTTCTGCTGTTTATGATGATATTGTTAAAGCCTGCAACGATCTGACCAAACTCGTCATTATAGTCATTTTCAAGTTCGTTCAAAACCTTGCCCTTTGAGATATCATCTGCAGCTTCCATGACGGTTTTAAATCTGACTTTGAAAAGTTTTTTTATAAACAGCATGACGATGGTGATCACAACCGTAATAAAGATGAATACAGCAAGGCATGCCAGCTGATACTGACGCATATAGGCTGCAGTATCACTCACTTCACCGCTGGCGAGTTTTTTTGCAACCACATAACCCATAAAAAGGACTACGATAATTGTGATAGAAAGCACTACAAAAACCGTAAGAATCCTTGAATACAAAGAAGCACCCGTCTTTTTCACCATATTCTTATCACTCCTTTACCTGATCTTTCTTCTTCTGTTTATTTTTGTCATCGCTCTGATTCTTTTTGTCATCAGAAGTTTTCGGTTCGGGAGAAGACTGGTTCTCTTCCTTGCCTCCACTCTTAACAGCAGCAGGATTTATAAAAAGATCCGCCCCGGCCTTTGCCTCTTTATCCTTTTTTTCGGGAGCAGTTTCAGGGGCCTTTTCTGCAGCTTCATTTGTCTCTGCCTTAGGGGGTTCTGCCTTAACCGGTTCAGGTTTCTTTTCCTCTTTTACGGGTATCACAGGCTTTGCCTCGGGAATTGCTTCCTCAGCTTCTTCCTCCTCCTTTTCTCTCTCAAGGGCAAGGATCTCATCATCCTTTAGAAGTGTGTCGGGATTTAATATAAGCTTTACATCATCTCCCACCTTTCCCACTGCTTCCACGTAGCGGTTTTGGGGAGTTTCAAGCTTTGCGAGAGAGGGTGACGGGATTATATCATCCTCAGAGATCTCCACCACCTCTGCAATCTTTTCCACGATAAGACCGACCACGGTCTGTTTTACCTTTACCACAATGATACAGGTCCTGTCGGTGTATTCGAAGGGTTCCTGTTTGAATCTGATCCTTACATCGATCACGGGAATGATTTTTCCGCGTAAATTGATAAGTCCTTTTATGTAATCTTCGCTCTCCGGTACCTTGGTGATCTCCTGATACACGATGATCTCATTTACATACTGGATATCCACCGCAAAATATTCATCTCCGGATTTGAAGGTCACATATTTTGTTCTCTTCTTGATTTCCTGTTCGCTCATGATAGGTTTCCTTTCGTGTTTTATCCTACTAATCAACCAAACCTGCTGCATCAAGTATCAAAGCAATACTTCCGTCACCAAGCTGCGTACAGCCTGACAATCCCTTGACCTTCTTAATGTAATCCGGAATGGGTTTAACCACTATTTCCTGTTTGCCGATAAGCCTGTCCACGAAGAGACATACTTTCTTGTTGTCCACCTCGATCACCACAAGCATTCCGTCGTTTTCAAGTTTCTTGCCCTCATCAAGGTGATACCACTCACCGAGCCTTAGGACGGGATATCCGTCACCTCTGATCATTACAAACTCTTCGCCACCGGGCTTTTCAACCCAGTTGCACTCCCTGTAATTGATAAATTCCTTTACGGAGCCTGTCTCAATTACAAAGGAGGTATCTCCCACTTCCATGACGATTCCGTCTATGATGGCAAGAGTGAGAGGGATCTTCATGATCATGCTGCTGCCTCTTCCGGGACGGCTCTCGATATCAAGGGAGCCACCGATGGACTGAAGGTTTGAAACCACCACGTCCATGCCAACGCCACGTCCGGAGTATTCCGTAACCTGCTCATTTGTGGAAAAACCGGGAAGAGTGATAAACTGATATACTTCCTTGTCGGAGTAGGAGTCATCACTTCTTGTATAATCAAGAAGTCCCTGGTTTCTGGCCTTTTTGATGATCTTTGCCCGGTCTAGTCCGGCACCGTTATCCTCCACGGTGATCCATACTTTTCCGGACTCGGTCTTTGCGGACAGAGTGACCTTTCCTTTTTCGGTCTTTCCCTTTGCAAGTCTCTCATCCGGCATCTCAACACCGTGATCCACGGAGTTACGCACCAAATGCATCAAAGGGTCGGAGATATGCTCGATAATGTTTTTGTCCACCTCGGTGGAGTCTCCGCTCATCTCGAATTCAATGTCCTTTCCGAGTTTTCTGGAGACATCGAACACGATCCTGTTCATCTTCTGGAATGTGGCAGTAAGGGGTACCATTCGCATACTCATGATGACATTCTGAAGATCCGTTGAGATCTTGGTCATCTGACCTGCTGCTTTGTTGAAATTATCAAGTTTAAGCCCGGGCACCTTGAGATCCGGATTTTGCAAAACCACCGACTGTGAGATTACAAGCTCTCCGATAAGGTCCATAAGCTGGTCCATCTTTTTGATGTCCACACTTAAAAATGCGGTCTTTTCGGTTTTCTTCGGGCTGTCCTTTGCAAGCTTCTTTTGCTTACCGGGAGTCTTTTGCTCAATGACGAAATCACCGGGTGCAATGGTCTTTTCCTTTGCCTTTGCGGCCAGGATCCTCTCCTGTTCATTAAGCTGTGCCACCGCCTCGATCTCTTCAACTGAGGAGTCGAGATCGATCATGATCTCACTTCCGAAGGCATCAAAGCCTCTCTGGAATTCCTTTGCGGTGCAGGCAACTATATCCACCCTCTCAATGTCATATCCGGGGCGGATGATATCCTTTATTTTTTCCTCTTCGCTCTGAGTCTGCAGTAAGATCTTGAAGCCGTTCTCCATGATCTCTTTTTCTGCATTCTCGTCAGCCACCACGTCTTCCGGATAATATAAAATATCCTCAGCCAGGTCCTTTAAGGAGTAAACGATCTTGTAAGCATGAACGTTCACCAGCTCGATACCGGGACTGAATGTGACATATATCTTGAAAAACTTGCTGGCCGCTGTAGCCATGGGGGCAATATAAAAACGCTGTTTAGGCGGATTATCTTCTTTTTTGGTTTCTTCCGCTTTTTCGGAAGATTTCTCGGCGCCCTTCTCCCCCTTGATCTTTTTTAAAAAGACGTCCAGATCTGCTACGATTTCACTTGCATCGCCGTCTGCGGGTTCTCCGTTTGACAGCTTGTCCATTTCTTCTGTGATAAAGTCGGAAACTGTGAGCACGTGCTCCACAAGTTCCAGATGAGGTACATTGTCCGGATGAGATTCTCTGATAAAATAGAACACATCCTCAAGCTTATGAGATACTGCGGTTATCTCATCATACATCATTACTCCCGAGGAGCCTTTGATGGTATGCATGGTTCTGAATATCTCATTTATGGCATCTTCATCGAAGCCATCGGCATCCTTTTGTTCAAGTACCGTATCCTGCAGTTTTTCCAGGAGCTGTCCGTTTTCGAACAGGTACATGTCCAACATGCCGTCTGTATTGAATTCATCAGCCATGTGACACTCCTTTCTAGATCATGCCCAATTTTTTTAACGCCTGCTCAAATCTGTCCTGATCGATAGGTTTTCCCGAATAAATGGTGCAGCCCAAGTCGAAAGCCATCTTTACGTTGGCTTCCTCGTTTAAAGCAGTTGTCATAATGACCTTTGCCGCCTTATCCTCGGGAATGTTTCGCTCCTTCTCCAAATTTCTGATTCCTACCAAAGCCTGATATCCGTCCATGACAGGCATCATGATATCAAGGCAGACCAGATCGTAAGGTTTCTCTTCCTCCATTGCCAGCATAAAGGCATCCACCGCCTCCATACCGTCAACCGTGACATCGCAGTCTCCGTATTTTGACAGGAAACTTTTCATAGCCTTTCTTGTCACATAGTCATCTTCTGCAAGTAAAATTCTCATACACTTATACCTCACATTCCATTAAGTAATAAATATGTCCGCTTTGCTACATCCTGCAATTTTTCCTGATGTTCCACGGCGCCGAGTTCATAAGCCACACACGGCATTCCGTATACCACACATGTGGAGGCATCCTGACCGATGGTCTTAGCCCCGGCCTGCTTCATGGCAAGGAGTCCTTTTGCTCCGTCGCCTCCCATACCTGTAAGTATTATTCCCACCGCTTTGTCGCCTGCCGCCTGGGCAACCGAATCAAATAATACATCCACCGATGGGCAATGCCCGTTTACCTTCGGGCCTTTTTTTATCATTACCTGATATCCGTCCCCCACCTTTACAAGGGTCATATGGGCGTCCCCGCCGGGGGCTATCAGAACCCTTCCCGGAAGCACCTGGTCACCGTTTTTGGCTTCCTTTACCTCCACCTCACAGGTCTTGTTTAATCTGTTCGCAAAGCTTTCCGTAAATCCCGGGGGCATATGCTGCACGATCACAACTCCGGGGATGTCACTTTTAAACTGCTTTAAAACTGTGGAAATGGCTTCCGTTCCGCCTGTGGATGCACCGATTGCCACCACCAGGTCGTTTTTCTTTTTCTCCGAAAGTTTCGGCACCGGAGTCGCCGCAGCCGCTGCCTTTGCAGCCTGATTCGATACTCCGAGCTTTGCCACGCTTGCGACCCTGATCTTGTTTGGCAGATCTTTTTAAGA
>JAGDCK010000260.1 GCA_017958585.1 Lachnospiraceae bacterium | reverse complement strand
ATTTTTACAATTTGAATAATATTAACCATTGCAAAGCTGATGATGTTCTTGCTAAAATCATAAAGGCTAAGGACGGAGCCTACGGTACCTCCATCATTGGCCAGAAATTAAAACCCAGAGACCAGAAGCGCTGCATTTTCAAACATGGTAACAATATCGCCATCTCTGAGGACGGTCTGACACTGACCTCCATGGTGGACGGCCATGTAATGCTGGTAAACGATCAGGTATTCGTATCCGACGTATACGAAGTAGAAAATGTGGATCTGTCCGTCGGAAACATTGATTATACCGGAAGCGTATCGGTGCACGGAAACGTGACATCAAATCTGATCGTAAAAGCGGGCGGAAATGTCATTATCAACGGTATTGTTGAAGGCGCTCAGATAATTGCCGGAGGAAATATCGTTATCGCCAGAGGCATGAACGGTATGGGCAAGGGAGTGTTAAAGGCAGGAGGAGATATCACTGCCAAGTTCATTGAGAATTCCACCGTTGAAGCCGAGGGAAATGTGTTTACGGAGTCAATCCTTCACTGCAATGTCAGCGCGGGACTTGAGATCGACGTATCCGGAAAGCACGGATTTATCACCGGCGGACATGTGCAGGCAAACCAGCAGATCTCAGTAAAGAACCTTGGAGCTGAGATGGGTGCTCAGACAGTGGTCGAAGTGGGTGTGGATCCTAAAATTAAAGCAGAATATGCACAGCTTACAAAGGATGTAACGGAGATCGTAAAGACAATCAAGCTCTCGCAGCCTGTTATCACAAGCTTCATGGAAAAGAGAGCAAAGGGAGTGAGGATCACTCCCGATCAGACAAAATATGTGATGGAGACAGCCAAGCTTATTGAGGCAAAAAAGATAGAACTTCAGCAGAAAAACGAGATGCTGAAGGAGTTACAGAAGTTTTTTGATGTTCAAAGCAAGGCGAAGGTTGTAGTTAGAGGCGAGGTTTATCCCGGCACCACCATAGTGATCGGTGAACTGTCGCAGGTAGTGCAAAGTAAACTCCAGTATTGTTGTTTTGAAGTTGTCAGAGGTGATGTCAAAGCTATGCCTTTGTAGAACGGAGGAATGTGATGGCATTTGATGCAATAGATATTGCTGCAATAACAAGACAACAGGATTTTTCCATAATCAAACATAATGAGGATATGAAGCCTGTCACTGACCAGATCAACCTGGGACAACAGAACCAGAAGGATTCGGACAGACAGGCTATTGATGTTGTCCAGACATCAGCTGTTGAGAAGTCAAGGACAGAGGCGGATGCCGGCAAAAAGGGCAAAAACGAGTATGCAGGGGATGGCGGAAAGAATCGCCAAAAGAAACCGGAGGCCCGTGAAAAGATGGTGGTAAATCCCCATCAGGGCTTTGATATTAAGATATAAGGCGGATTTTTTTGATGAGTACTTTACAGATAATATTATTGATCGTGGGAATAGTCATATTTGTGGTAAGCTTTTTTATTCCCGGCGGAAAAGAAAATGAATTATCCGTGGACGATCCGGCGGTAAAAAAGGAATTAAAAAAGCTTGTTACCGAGGAGATTGAGGATACAAAGGAGCAGATCGACGGCATGATAAACGAGGCCATCGACCTTTCCATGGACAAGACCGAGAGGAAGCTTGAGAGACTCACAAATGAGAAGATCATGGCAGTAAATGAGTATTCCGATACGGTTCTGGCAGAGATCCACAAAAATCACGAGGAGACCATGTTTTTGTATGACATGCTTAATGACAAGCATCAAAATATCAAAAACACCGTAAGTGAAGTCAATAAGACCGTTAAAAAAGTTGAGGAAAAGCAAAAGGAAGTAATCGCAGAAAAAACTCCTGTAAGCGCAGAGAACCTTGAAGCAGAACCTCAGGTTAGCGCAGCTCCCGAGAAAAAACCTGCGAAGAAGAAAACTCCCGCGACAAAAGAAGAAAAAAAGGTCAAGGAATTTGTTCCTTTTATTCCGGAAGTTACCATAAATAAGCCCACTGTGGGCGAGGATAAAGCTCCTGCAAACAATAACGAGAGGATCCTGGAACTTCATAAGCAGGGTAAATCCTCAGTTGCCATTGCAAAGGAACTTGGACTTGGTGTCGGCGAAGTAAAGCTTGTGATCGACCTGTTCAAGAATATAAAGTGATCCGGAACTAAATTAATATTCAAAGGTTAAATATATGAGATTAAAATATTATTTGAGGGGATTGGGCATCGGAATTGCCGTCACTTCGGTCATTATGTACGGAAGCGGCAACGGAGAAATGAGTGATGCCCAGATTAAAGCAAAGGCCCTGGAACTTGGTATGGTCTATCAGACAGGGAGCCTCACCGAAAACTCAGATGTAAATAATGATGATACTGATACAGCAGATACTGAAAATGCAGATGAGAAAGACCTGCAGGAGAGTGATGTAGAGGGATCTGACGCAGAAGATACAGAGTCAGAAGGTGTTGTTGGATCAGATGGCACCGATGATTCAGTCAACGCTGATGGTTCAGAAGGATCCGATGAAACGGATGCAAGTTCGGAAGGTGCTGTAGACAAAGGCACAGCTGTAACCGAGACAGCAAAAACTGAAACAACAGAATCTGAAACAGATTCAAATAATAATGAAACCAAGTCCCCGGAAGTAACGGATACTTCCAATGAGGACACAGATGCAGACCCTGCAGTTAATGACCCTGCGGAAACTGAGGACACTCCGATCGAAAAGACCGGAGAGACGGTTTCCCTGACAGTCAGATCCGGTTCGGGTTCTGACAGCGTAAGCCGCACCGCAAAGGACCTGGGATTGGTAACCGATGCCGCAGATTTTGACAGATTTTTATGCGGAAACGGTTACGCCAACCGCATCAGAGTCGGCACTTTTGAAAT
>JAGDCK010000259.1 GCA_017958585.1 Lachnospiraceae bacterium | reverse complement strand
TATGCACCTCTTCCGGGAACAAAATATTTCCCGGATTCCGCTGCCTTTACCAATGTCGTAGGCACTGATTATGCTGAGGCCACCATCAACTACCATGAGGAGAGGATAAGGTACAGAAGGTACAATACGAACGAGTACAGATGGTCCACCAGAACCTACACATATCAGGTGTATGATGAGTTTAGCGGAAAGTGGTACCAGTACAGTGACTATTGCTCATACTGGATGGCACCTGTAGAGAGATTTGCAAATGCGGCATTTGCACGGGCTTATACAAATGCGGGCACAGAAGGGACTTTGACTCCTGATCTTGCCATCGATCAAAAGTCTGACACGCGCTGGGCTTCTGCGCAAGGTGTCGACGATGTGTATGTCATGGTTGACATGGGATGCGTGAGAAATATATCAAAGATTTATCTGGAGTGGGAGAGCGCAAGGGCAAAGCAATACGAGATCAGAGTGTCCAATGACGGAACACACTGGACCACGGTTGCCACATTTAATGACCCTACTATGGGAAATATCGAGAACAGAACAAATGAGACCTATAACGCTTCGGATTTCCCCGGTGGAACTGCAGTGAGGGGCAGATATGTGATCATGCAGGGAATAGCACGAAACACAAATGGGTACGGATATTCCCTTTGGGCTTTTGATATTACCACTACGAATTTAAACTGATTTTTTTGTCGGATAAAAGAATTTGGATTTACAGTAAAAGTTTTGAAAGGCTGATTTGATGCATAACAAAAAGTCGGATTCAAAAACTAAATACGGACTTAGATGGGTAAAAACCGCGATCGCAGGGGCACTTACTCTTGCTATCGTGTCAGGTGGCGTATACTTTTTTGCCTTAAATGACAGGGTGAGCCATGCCCAGGAAGTCTTCAGGGATACTGAAGTCATGGTGCAGGAGAGGATCGCAGGCAGAAGACCCTTCAATATTCTGGAGATCGTTTCCGCTCCTGAAAATGCCAGGATCGGATGCCTGATCGGAGGAAGCGAACCTGTCTTGGATGATGCTACTGTAGCAAATCTGGAAGCGGAAGGGATCCTCACAAGGGATGCTTCGTCAGCTTCAGACCATCCGCTTTTACTTACCACTCTTACAGAGGACAGAGATGCCCGGGATCCTGAGTTGGAGGCCTTGGGATACACTTACGAGGTTGTGAACGACCCGTCCGTCAGCGGTGGAAGCGTTAGCGGAGGAAGTGTAAGCGGAGGAGACCCTGCGATCTACAGATACACTAAAACCACAGTTGTAAACCGCGAATTTTTCAAAAAATACGTTCTTGGAATGACAGGTAATTTCGAGAGCCTTGAGGTGAATGTTACCACAAAGACTCTCGGAGAACTAAGCTCCGAAGTTATTGATAATGCCGATCTTATTTACATAAACGGGCTTAATGCAGGCGGATACGTGACGTCTTCTATGACAGAAGCAAGCGCCTATGAGCTTCTTGGAAAGATCACAGCCGATGAGGTTTCGGGTTATGTTCCCTGTATCATAGACTATGCCGTATTTGAGGCTTTGTCCCAGGCATACAATTCATCTGCCCTTGCAGATACCAATCTCTTCAAGGTGACAAATGTGCTTATGACTGACAGGATAGATGATGTCTATGCACAGATCGCACCGAATTTTTCGGAAAGCCTTTCGGCCGATAGCTGGAGAAGTGTTCTAAATGCTGTAGCTGTTGCAAACAGCGGTAATTTTGTAAATGGAAATGTATTCTGGTGCAGATATTCTGATGAGGATTTTGTAAGCGGTATCGGCGCTTCCGGGATCTTTGTGTCCGAGGATCTGAAATCCTATTACAGTCAGGCTGCCATCAACAACGGTTTTTATGATGTGCAGGAGTATATCGATGAGGAAAATTACAACAACAGCATCAATTTTCCCACCAGAGAGACCATGAACATGGCGCTTATAACCCCTGCCATGGCTGCGCAGTATATAATCAATTACTCAAAAGAGGGAACCGTTTTATACAAAAACACCATAAGCGTGCTGGAACTTGAGCCCTGCAAGGATTTCAAATTCGGTGATGCAAACGGAAAGGCAGAGCTTATCGACAAGTGGATACCGGGCTTTGCCGACAAGGCGGATCTTGTCAGTGTCACCTGTATGACCGTGAATGAATACATCGGTCACAATGATGATATCCTGGAGCAATACGACCTGGTTTACATCGGAAGTAACACCGGGTTCTTCAACATGAGTGACGGCACGGTTTATAAAAACTCGTCAGGAAATACCACGGAAGCAAGGCGCTACAGGCGTTTCAACGATCCTTCCATGAACGGCCTCATATACAGCCACGTAGGAGACCTTGGAAACACTCAGTACTGGGGACTTATAAAGACGGATAAATCCTACACTGACAAGACCTATTACAGGTTCCCCGGAATTGACCTTACCACATACAAACTTTCAGAGTTAAAAGAGTATCTGGACGGTGGAAATCCTGTCATCGTTGCGGATGATTTCTTTACATACGGAAATTCATATTCCGTTTCGGGAGCGGGAGCACCCACTGCCATAAACGGAGGTATCAATATAAGCTCCACATCAACTCCCATATATGGAATACTTGATACTTCCTCATACATGTATGAACTGGTGGTATATGCCGTTTCGGGACAGAGCGCTAACTTAAATCCCAACAGCTTTACATTTGACTGGGGTGGCAGAAAACATCAAAACTTCTTTAATGAGAGTACAGCCACAGCATCAAGCCTTGTAAAAAGTGTAAACCAGCAAAAACTCTTCCTGAACCTTACAAGCCGTCCCACAGAGTATGCCTATACCACAACGGGAAGCTATCTAAAGATAGACAAGGTAAATTACCTGCAGCCTGCGGAAGACGGAAATTATTATCTGACTTACGAGCTCAGCATTTCAAGTCTCGGTCTTGCCACAGGAGGACAGACCTTTGACTGCAAGCTTTTTATCGATGTAAATAATGACGGTAAGTTTTCAAAGACTCAGGAGGAGATGGACTCCATCATAATAACCGACCTATCAAACGGCTCCAATATCACAAAGAGCGACGGAGCGTTCAGACTGGTTACGGGAAATGCCTACAGAGTTTCCAGAATCCTGCCAAAAGAGTATTTCGGATGTGTGGCCTGGGAGATCATGGTCGTGTCAAATTCCGATAATACCATCAGAGACTCTGAGATGGGATATACTGTCGTAAAGTCCTCTGCAAGTGACAAGACAAAGATAAAGATCCTGCAGATCACTTCCGGAGAAAAGACGTATGAGGAAGGAAAAGTTGGCTGGGCAGTAAACTCAAATAACTTAAACCTCGAAAAACAGTTAAGCAGTGAAAGTGCGGGTAGTCTATGGCATGAGCTTTTGACGGACATTCCCGATTTTGAACTGGATATAACCACCATTCCGACCTACGGAAGCGATGGCCTCATAGCCAGGTTCAAGTCGGCAAAAAATGCGGGTAACAATCTGTTTGATGAATATGACATGCTGATCTTTGGATTCGGCGACGGCTTT
>JAGDCK010000028.1 GCA_017958585.1 Lachnospiraceae bacterium | reverse complement strand
GTGGGGATGCCACCAAGCGAGTTCCTCAGACGCGAGGAGTATCTACGCGGCGAGGACTGTCTGAACGACTGGCGCCCTGCAGACGGGGCCCGCTTCAAATGCAAACAACTAAAGGTGAAACTTTTCCATAGCAGTATTGGAAAAACCTTCACTGATAATGTTAAAAAAGACAAAAAACAGTTAGAATTTATCACGGTTTTGTGTTAAAATGAAGGTGAATTTATAATCTGTTAAGAACGAAGGGGTTATTATAGATAGTTTTGCTTGTTTTATGACATTATGATTATCGATATCGAGGGGGATAAAGATGAACATTAATAATAAGAACGAGTATTACATGGTGCTGGACGCACTCTCTGAAACATATATAGCTGTTGCACTTTTCAACTTAAAGAGCAATGCGCTTAAAGGTATCAAACTCAATACAATAATTCAAAAATATGCAGAATGTTGTGAAGGCGCAGGCGAACAGGTAAAAAACGTGATGATCCATACCGTTTGCCCTGAACATATAAACAACGTGAAGGATTTTGTGGACCTGTCCACCTTAAATGAGAGGATGATCGACAGGACCAGCATCTCCCATATTTTTGAGGGAAAATATCATGGATGGTGCAAGGCAAAATTCATCGTGCTTGAGAGAAATGAAGCCGGAGATCTGCAGCAGGTGATCTTTACCGTTGAATGTATTGATGAAGAAAAGAGACGTGCGGACAGCTTATTATATTTGTCCCAAACCGATCTCATGACAGGAATCAAAAACAGAGGTTACGGGGAGGAACTCATCAGAAAAGCCCTCGACGAAGGCGTGGAAGGTGTGTTCGGCCTCTTTGACATCGACAGATTCAAACATGTTAACGATCTCTACGGCCACAGAATAGGTGACATTGTGGTAAAAGAGATCGCAAAATCCATGCAGAGAACCTTTGGAGAAAATGATATTTTCCTTCGCCTGGGAGGAGATGAGTTTGCCTTTTATCTGCCGGGAGTCACAGACAGACACGGAGCGGAAAATGTGGCAGATAAACTTTTCGATAATATTGACAAGATCCATGTGGAACCCATGAAAGAAAGGATCGCCATAAGTCTGGGCATGAGTTTTTATGAACCGGGGATCACCTTTGATACCATTTATCGAAGAGCCGACAACGGTGTGTACTGCAGCAAGCGTAACAAAGAATGTTCAATGACTTTCTGTTAGAGGAGAGTGGCAATGCTCTATAATATTGACTTTGAGATAGTATCATTTGTCTTCGTACTGATGATCTATATTTTTCATATATTTCAATATAATGCGGAAAATGTCTTAAACAGGCAGTTCCGCCAGCTGGAGCTGCTAACCCTGGTATTCATTGCCACGGATATCGCCTCCGCTGTGGGGATCAGTTATTATGAACGCGTCCCAAGGCTTATCAACATGATGCTGAACGGATCAAACTTTGCATCCCTTGTTGTTCTTGCGTATTTCTTTGCAAAATATATCAAAACCTTTACAACCAAAAACAATGAGCCTGCGTCCACCCCGGTAAACACTGTGATCTGCCTGGTTTATCTCGTTATGGCTTTTATCAATCTCCCTTATGGATTTCTCTTTGATTTCGTGGAGACGGGTTACGTACACGGTCCGCTTTATCTGGTGTCCACTGCCACGGCTTACTATTATGTACTGTATTCTGCGTTTATGGTTGTGCTCCACGGAAGAGAGATGGAGACACGCCAGAAGGTCTCTACCATTTTCTATGTTGTATTGATGCTGGTATTTGTCCTTATCCAGATGTTCATCATCCCCAATGTCCTCTTAAGCGGTGTTGCCATAGGAATTGCTCTGGTCATAATCCTGTTCTCCCTGGAGACGCCGGATTATGTAAAACTTCAGCTGACCATGAATGCGCTGGAGCAGGCAAGGGTTGACGCGGAGGATGCAAACCGCGCAAAATCCGAGTTTCTTGCAAATATGTCCCACGAGATCAGAACCCCGATAAATGCCATTATGGGTATGAACGAGATGGTGCTTCGTGAATCTGAAGACCCCAACGTGAGATTTTATTCCATCAACATCAGACGTGCCAGCGAGACACTTCTTGCCATTATAAACGGAATCCTTGATTTTTCCAGGATCGAGTCCGGCAAGATGGAGATCGTAAATTCCGTATACAAGTTAAAACCCCTCATAGATGAGATCGTCACAATGTTCTACATGAAGGCGGAGGAAAAGGGACTGGATTTTCTGGTGGATGTGGATACGTCGCTGCCCGAACTTGTGATAGGAGACGATGTCAGAGTAAAACAGATAATAATCAATCTCTTAAATAATGCCATAAAATACACCCCAAATGGGTCGGTTACATTAAAAATGAGTTATGACGTTCTGGCTCATGACAGAGTGCTTGTAAAAATAAGCGTTCGTGATACCGGAATAGGAATAAAGCCGGAGGATAAAAAGAAGCTTTTCGGAAACTTTGAGCGCCTTGATTATGACAGAAACAAAGGCGTGGAAGGAACCGGCCTTGGCCTTGCCATCACCGAGAGACTTGTAAAGATGATGGGCGGCAAGATAACGGTGGAGAGCGAATACGAGAAAGGCTCCGAGTTTTCTGTTGAGATTCCACAAAACGTTGAGGACTGGGCAGAGATTGGTCCTTTAAGCAGAGAAAACTACATGGAGGAGGCAAAATCCGAGAACAGAGTGGAGGAGGATGTTTTTACCGCTCCAAACGCAAGTGTGCTTGTGGTGGATGACAATAAGATGAATATTGTTGTTGCAGTAAACCTCCTAAAGCGAACGGGCATAAATGTGGACACTGCCACCAGTGGCCCCGAGTGCCTTGAAAAGATAAAGAACAAGCACTACGATGTGATCCTGCTTGATGATATGATGATGGGAATGAGCGGCAAGGAAACTTTGGACATTGCCAGAAACATGAGCGAGAACAGGTGCAGAAACAGCGCATACATCGCCCTTACCGCCAATGCCATAGCAGGAAGCAGGGAACAGTACATCGAGGCAGGATTTACGGATTATCTCAGTAAACCCGTTATCGGTAAGGATCTGGAGGCAATGTTAAAGAAGTATTTAGGGTGATAAAAATACAGCGACATTCTTTGTTTTTATTTATCCGTGATTCATGACGAAACAAAAATGTTGAGCAAATAATATATATTAAAAGTAAAATTCACACAACTTATATTTGACAACAAAATTTTTCAAAAACAGACAAAGTGATTCATATTTTTTTTGAATAAAACCTTATATACTTAATTGCAGAGGGCTTTGGGGAAACTGCTTTTTAATGTATAAGGAGGAAAAACATGAAAAAAAGACGTGTGTTAGGGTTACTCACGGCTGCTTTGTTTGCGTTCACCGGCATATTCGGCGGTGGCTCAATCAAGGCTGAGGCTGCCGGAAACGGCAGTTCTTCACCTGCTTACCGCAATGTAATGTATTACGGTGAGTGGTCCATCTATTCGGGACAGAATTATTTCTATCCCGGTCTGATCGACGGAAGTCAGATCACGCATTTAAATTTCGCATTCCTTGACATGGATGCCAACGGGGACTTGGTTCTGTGTGATGAGCATGCGGATTTTCTGGCAATTCTGCCTGAACAGCAGGGTATTACTTACGGCGAACCCTATGCGGGGGTTCTGGGGGCCATGAGTATACTCCGTTCAAAGTATCCAAACATGAAGATCGGAATATCAGTGGGCGGCTGGACCAGAAGCGGCGACTTTGGCGCTGTCGCGGCCGATCCTGCAAAGAGAGCGCATTTTGCGGAAAACATCGCAAAGTTTGTGGACTATTTGGGTTACGATTTTGTCGATATCGACTGGGAATATCCCACAAGTGTGAGAGCTTCCGACCCTGCAGGTAACGGTGTTACCATCGATGAGGGATGCAGAGGAAGTGAGGCGGATACACAGAACTTCACACTTTTGTTAAGAGCGATCAGAGAAAAACTAGATGAGCTTGGAAACAAAAACGGAAAATATTATGAACTTTCCGCTGCCATGAGCGCATCGCCTGCAATGATGGCAAAGATAAACTATGATGAAGTGCTTGATGTGGTTGATTTTTTGAATATGATGACCTATGACCTTAACGGAGCATGGAACTCATATACAGGTCACCAGACAGCGCTTTATACAAATCCCGCATATGACCATGAGACACAAAAAGACGGTGTGTTCTCAGTGGATACATGTGTGCAGTATCTGAAAAATACTTACGGAAACTCCATCGATTATTCAAAGATCGTTATCGGCGTGGCACCCTATACCAGAGGCTGGGCGGGAGTTTTAAATGACGGTCCCGATCCTGCACACCCCGGACTTTACGCCACTGCACAGCCTAATTCCGTAAAGAGTGCCGACGGCACCACCAGCGGTACATTTGCATATGGCGCCATCGACAGTTTAAAGGCTCAGTACGGACTCAAAGAATACTATGACGAAGTTGCGGAAGCCGCTTACTATTATAATCCGGACACAGGATATTTCTTTACCTGTGACAATGAGCGAAGCGTAGCCGCAAAGGGCGCATATGTAAAGGCAAACGGTCTTGGAGGACTTATCTCATGGATGGCATCTCTTGACAGTGCCAATTCCATCACAAGGACCATGAAGCAGTCTCTGTACGGAAATGCTGCCCTTCCCGCAAATGAGATCGTGGTTCACACTCCTGCGGCATCAATGACAATAACCGCATCAGGCTCGACTTATACTTTCACGATCAAAAACAACGAACAGGCAAAAGAATCAAATACAGCTTTAAAGGATGCAGAACTTTTCCAAAAGACCATCCTTAATCCCAAGCTTTATATCGAGACCAAGAGCGGAAAGACCCTTACTGCAGGAAGCGAGTGCGGTGCGGTTTTCACAAGCGGAAATACTACTGTTCTTGATCTGTCGGGAGTTTATGCAGCTAAGTCCATGAAGCCCGGTGCAAGTCATACATTTACACTGAATGTATCCGGAAGCGCAGATGTAAATGATATCGAAGGCGTATCCATGACAGAGAGAGTTTTAAAGACTCTTGATGAGTTTGGAAGTCAAGTAATCTACGGCGAAGGCGCAAATGTGGATAACGGCTCGGGAGATGACAGCGGATCTTCAGGCGATGATCAGAATAACGGCTCTGAAACCGGAGAGACCGGGGATAACGGAAATACCGGAGATACCGGAAGCAGTGATGATGGAAGCGGAAACGGTGATGCCGGAAATGAAGGAAGCGGAAACGAAGGAAGCGGAAATACAGGCTCAGGTGATGAAGGACAGCAGACTCCCACAGGTAACTATCCCGCATGGAGCGCTGACAATGTATCCTATAAACTCGGAGACCTGGTTGTATACGAGGGAAATGTATACGAATGTACTTATGTTCATAATTCGAATATAGCATGGACTCCCACCGCAGCTTTTGTATTGTGGAGCCTCAGAAGTGATCTGATACCCGGAACAGACAACGGAAATACAAACACAGGAGAAACAGGTACAGGTGACGGAAATACCGGGGATGCCGGTTCGGGTGATGAAGGAAGCGGCAACGAAGGAACCGGAGATAACGGAAACGAAGGCGGTAACGGAGAAAGTGGCAATACCGGCTCAGACGATGAGGGAAGCGGAAACAATTACACAGGAAGCACACTCCTTGGAGACCATATAGTTACAGGATATTGGCATAACTTCCTTAACGGTTCAACGGCTCTCAGACTTTCAGATGTTCCCGACTATTATGATCTGATCTGCGTGGCATTTACAGGTAACACTTCCACACCCGGGGAAGTGACATTTGAGATAGACGGTGATCTGTCGAATGCTCTGGGCGGATATTCAAAGGCACAGTTTATAAACGACATCAGAACTTTAAAAGAAAACGGACAGCATGTGATCATCTCTGTCGGAGGAGCTGAGGGCAGGATCACCATCAATGATGCGACTTCAGCAGACAGATTTGCAAACGGACTCATAAATATCATCGAAGAGTATGGTTTTGAGGGAGTTGATATCGATCTGGAAGGCTCTGCAGTGGCAGGTGTTGATTATATCGCAGGGGCTCTCAGAACTGTTCACGACCACTTTGGAGATGATTTTATCATCACAATGGCACCGGAAACATATTACCTGCAGGCGGACAGGATCTCTGCAAATGATATTACCACATCGTATCTGAGACTTGCTATTTCGATAAAGGATATTTTGACTGTTTGCTACCCTCAGTATTATAATTCCGGAAGCATGATCGGATACGGCGGAGGAGTGGTAAATCCCGGAACCGCTGATTTTATCACTTCACTTACTACACTGATCATTGAAGCAGGTCTTGATGACAGTCAGGTGGGAGTTGGAGTTCCCAGCATCTCAAGAGCTGCAGGCAGCGGATATGTATCAAACGATACCTTGAGGACCGCGATCCTTTCGCTTGTAAACGGAACAAGCTCAGGAAACTTTACCGTTCCTCGTGCATACTCAGAGTTAAAGAGCGTCATGACCTGGTCCATCAACTGGGATGCCACAAACGGATATGCCTGGGGCAGAGCAATGAGTGCCCTTATGGATGAGATAGATGGCAACACCGGTTCCGGCGATGAAGGAAGCGGAAATAATGAAGGCGGAAATACCGGTTCTGGTGATGAAGGAAACGGAAACGGTGAGAGCGGTGATACGGGCTCAGGCGACAACGGTTCAGGTGATACAGGTTCCGGAGACGCAGGAAACGGAGATTCAGGAAACGATAACTCAGGAGAGACCGGTGGAAATGATACTTCCGCATATCCTGCTTGGGATGCTGGCACAGTTTACGTTGGAGGCGACATCGCTGTTTACAACGGAGTGGTATACCGTGCAAGCTGGTGGAACTTAAATACCAATCCCACCACCCAGGGAGAATGGGGTCCTTGGAAGGTATATAACGAATAAAACTTAGCCTGAATTTATGAAATAAGTGAGATTATGGGAAAAAGGATTGTAAATTATCAAATTTACGGTCCTTTTTCTAATTTTTTTCTATACAAGTCCGATTTTTAGTGTATTATTAAACTGTATGTTTGTAAAATTTCGGAGGTATTTCATGAATTCCAGGATCAAAAAGATTCAGATCTTTATCATCACCGGATTTACGATCATTCTTGCCATGGGGAACATAGCGTACTTTTTGGTGCGTATGGGTGAGGGGAAAACATTTACGGAAGTTGCGACGGTTTATAAGGAGACGATCCATATGTTTTTGTACATGTGGATCACATGGATCCTGATGGTGATCTGTCAGCTCAAGTTCAGCCACACACTTGCAAAGGCCAAGAACGAACTGGAGCAGGCAAGGATCGAAGCTGAACAGGCTAACCGTGCAAAGACAACATTTTTATTCAACATGTCCCACGACATCAGAACTCCCATAAGCGCCATCATGGGATTTGCGGATATGTTAAAAAAACACAAAAACGACGACAAGACGGATCAGTACATCGAAAACATTCAGGTTTCCACAAAGTATCTCATAGAACTTATGGATGATGTGCTGGAGGTATCCAGGCTTGAGAGCGGGGAAGTAGTATATGACGATTCCACTGTCATCAACCTGGACGAATTCTGTGATTCCGTATCCGTTGTGTTTGACGAATCCATGAAAGAGAAAAAACTGGATTTCAATGTGAACTTTGATGTGCTTCACAACGAAGTCTATTGCGATACGGCAAAACTCAGGCGGATATATTTAAATGTCCTTGGAAATGCCGTGAAATATACCCCCGAGGGTGGCTCCATCACCATGGATATAAGTGAGATACCCGGTGAGGAGAAGGGAAGCAATTCCTACAAGACGGTCATAAGCGATACGGGGCTTGGAATATCAAAGGAGTATCTGCCTCACGTGTTTGAGGAGTTTACCAGACAGCGCACCGTCACCGAGAACAAGATATCGGGAACGGGTCTGGGACTATATATCACGAAGCACCTGATAGAACTGATCGGAGGCACCATCGAGATAGAGAGCACGGAGGGCGAGGGAACAACGGTGACATTTGTATTGTCCCTCAGGACCACAGGAAAGCGCGTCCCGAAAAACAAAAATGTCGGACAGGAAACAGTCAAAAAGGACAAGGTTTCAATGGCCGGAAAGAGAGTCCTTGTGGCAGAGGACAACGAATTAAATGCCATAATCGTAAAGGATGTGCTGGAGGAAGCCGGAGTTTTGACAAGCCATGCGGAGGACGGAATCCAGGCTGTGAACTTGGTCAAGGAAAATCCCGAAGGATATTTTGAT
>JAGDCK010000258.1 GCA_017958585.1 Lachnospiraceae bacterium | reverse complement strand
TATTATTACAATGTACCTGCCATAAATGCAGCCCACATATTAAAAGCCGTGTCCGGCATGGACAGAGTATTTTTTACAAACTCCGGAGCAGAGGCTTTGGAGGGTGCCATAAAGACCGCAAGAAAATATGCTTTTTTAAAGGATCATTCAACGGATCATGAGATAATCGCCATGAATCATTCCTTCCACGGAAGAACCGTCGGAGCTTTGTCCATCACAGGAAACCCTCATTATCGTGAGGCTTTTGAAGTCAGCAAAAAAGGTGTGAGATTTGCGGATTTCAACAATTTTGATTCGGTGCTTGCATGCGTGAACGAAAAGACCTGCGCCATAGTCCTTGAGCCGATTCAGGGTGAGGGCGGACTTAATGTGGCAGACAAGATGTTTTTAAGTAATCTGCGCGGCCTTTGTGATGAGAAAGACATACTTCTCATATTTGATGAGGTTCAGTGCGGTATGGGCAGATGCGGTGAGATGTATGCATGGCAGAAATACGGCGTTAAGCCCGATGTCCTTACTTCCGCAAAAGCATTAGGCTGCGGAGTGCCTGTCGGTGCCTTTATGATGACAGAAAAAGTCGCACAGAATTCCCTTGTGGCAGGGGACCACGGAACCACCTACGGAGGCAATCCTTTTGCCACTGCGGCGGTGGAAAAAGTCCTTGATTTATTTGAGTCCAACCATATAATAGAACATGTGAGGGAAATTGCCCCCTATTTTGAAGAGAAGCTTAATGCCTTTGTAGAAAAATATGATTTTATTATTGAAAGACGCGGCACGGGCCTTATGCAGGGACTTAAGCTCGACAGACCTGTGGCAGCAGTCATAGACAAGGCTCTCTCAAAGGGATTGGTACTCATAAATGCCGGAAGCGACATATTGAGATTTGTTCCCCCACTTATTATCACCAAAGAAAATGTGGATGAAATGGCAGCTATTCTCACAGAATGCTTTGATGAAATCTGATCATTAAGATAATAAGCAAAGAGAGAGATACATGAGTTTTAAGAGCAGGATAATTGCGGTTTTTGCAATTATTGCCCTGGGTGGCGCATTAATATACGGAAGTAAATTTACCATAAGTGGCCGGGACGAATCTGCCGGCCGCTTATCTTGGTTTGACGACAGTAAAGAGACACTGTATTTTTGGTACTCCGATGAGTCCCTGACCGACTATATTTCAGCAGCGGCAGTGGAGTTCGGAGAGCGCGAAAATGTCAGGGTCATACCCTATCTTTGTACCGAGAATGAGTATGTGGAGGCCATCAACGCGGCTTCGGTTAAGGGAGAGCAGTTCCCGGACGCATACATTGTCAGCAATGAATGCCTTGAAAAGGCGTATCTTGGTAATCTTGCCGTTGAAGTGGAAGATCTCGACGGCGCCTTAAATGAATCGAATTTCCCAAAGACGGCCTTAAATGCCGTGACATATAAAGACAATTACATAGGTTATCCTCTGTGCTACGAGATGGCAGCCCTTGTCTACAACGAGACATATTTAAAGGACTGGGCCGAGAAACAGGCCACAGCCATCATGACAGGCACCAGGGAAGATGACGGCGGAGAGTCCGAGGGTGACAGTGAGATCCCACCTGAGGTTTTTGCCATCATGGCAAACGATATCATAAATGATGATGAAAAATATGCCCGTCTCACGGATTATTATTTTAACAGCGGCTTCCCCACAACAGTTGATGATATTCTGGAGATCGCTGACACCTACAACGGTCCCGAGGGTGTGGAAGGCGTCATGGAGTGGGATGTGACGGACATTTTTTACAATTACTGGGTAATAGGAAACTACGTTGTGATCGGCGGTGAGACAGGGGATGACAAGACTCTGATCGACATCGCAAACGAGAACACAAAGGCGTGTCTGTCGGAGTATGAGGAGTTAAACCAGTTCTTTTCCATGTCATCAGACACCACTTCCTATGAGTCTGTTATAAAGAAATTCGTGGAGGGCAAGATCGTATTTACCCTTGCGACCACGGATATCATTCAGACCCTTGAGACCGCCAAAGCTGACGGAAGCTTTGCCTACGATTACGGCATTGCCCCCGTTCCGGATATAAATGATGAACTTAAGTCCAGGACTCTGTCCGTGACTGAGGTGGTGGCTGTAAACGGATATTCCGTAAACAGGGATCTGGCCAACAGGTTTGCGTCATTTCTGGCAAATGATTATGCGGACGAACTGTATTGGGCATCCGGAAAACTTCCCGCAAAATCAGATGCGGAAGATTTCGGTCCTGCCATTGTTTATAATCTTGAATATGCTGATTCCATCTCCCTTCCAAAACTGTTGGAGACGGAAAATTACTGGATGCAGACAGAGTCGATGCTTGCCCAGATCTGGGGCGGCGCCGATGTGAATACCACTCTGGAAAAAACTGCGGCCCAGATAGCGGTTCAGATAACGGATTGATATTTTTGTGACATCAACATAGAGAGGCAACCCGGAAGGGATCTATGATGATATTTATAGAAAAAATTAAATACTTTGGTAAGCTGTTCTTTGTGTTCGGGTTTTCGCTTATGCTTTCCGGACTTTGCCTTACAGGCTGTGCGGATACGGACAGGGCTTATGAGTTTTTCGGTGAGGATGAGGATG
>JAGDCK010000257.1 GCA_017958585.1 Lachnospiraceae bacterium | reverse complement strand
CTTCACAGCACGAGCTTGCACCTGTATTTGAGACAGCAAACATCGCTGTAGATCACAACCAGCTCACAATGGAAGTTATGAAAAAAGTTGCCGACAAGCACAACTTTGCATGCCTCTTACACGAGAAGCCTTTTGCGGGAATGAACGGTTCCGGAAAGCATGACAACTGGTCTCTTTCAACAGACACCGGTGAAAACCTCTTAAATCCCGGAGATACTCCGAATGAGAACATTCAGTTTTTATTGGTTCTTGCCTGCATCTTAAAGGCTGTTGACACCCACGCCGATCTTCTCAGACAGAGTGCCGCAGACGTTGGAAACGATCACCGTCTCGGTGCGGATGAGGCACCTCCGGCAATCATCTCAGTATTCCTCGGAGAGCAGCTTGAGGACGTGGTAAAGCAGCTTGTTGAAACAGGTGCTGCGGTCAGATCCCTTCAGGGTGAGAAATTAAACACCGGTGTGTCCACCCTTCCCGATTTTATGAAGGATGCCACCGACAGAAACCGTACATCACCTTTTGCATTTACAGGTAATAAGTTTGAGTTCCGTATGGTGGGAAGCCGTGATTCCATCGGAAGTCCCAACACCGTATTAAATACCATCGTCGCTGAGGCTTTCTGCGAGGCGGCTGATATACTTGAAAAGGCTGACAACTTTGACATGGCCGTACATGACCTGATCAAAGAGTACATGACTGAGCACAGACGCATCATCTTTAGCGGAAACGGATACTCTCCCGAGTGGAAGGAGGAGGCTGCCAGACGTGGCCTTCCCAATATTTCCTGCACCGTTGAGGCTGCAAGTGCTCTTACAACTGAAAAGAGCGTAAAACTCTTTGAGAAATTCAAGATCTTTACAAAGGCAGAGCTTGAGAGCCGTGAGGAGATCGAGTACGAGCTCTACACAAAGGCGATCAACATCGAGGCAAGGACCATGATAGATATGGTTAAGCGCCAGATCCTGCCTGCAGTAATGGATTACACCGGAATGCTGGCAGATACCATCAAGACCCTGGAGTCCATCAAGGTGGATGCTTCAGTTCAGAATGAGGTTCTTGGTAACATCACTCTTAACCTTAAGGAGACAAATCAGGCGTTAAAGGTGCTTGAGGAGAAGGTGGAAGCTGCAAAGGACATGGAAAACGGCAAGGACAAGGCTTTCTATACCAGAAAAGAGATCTTCTTTGCAATGGAAGATTTGAGACGCCCTGTGGATCGTCTTGAGACCATGGTGGACAAAGAGATCTGGCCCATGCCCACATACGTTGATCTGGTATTTGAAGTTTAATATTTTTTTCAGGTTAAAAATAAAACCGGATGAAACACGCTTCACGAGTTTCATCCGGTTTTTTGAAGGTGCGCCTGGCGGCGCACGTTTTTAAAAGAGGCTCTTCGAGTGAGTCTGGCATCCTCTTGTTTCGTTCCCTAAACAAAACAACCCGGCATCAATCTGCCGGGCCGAAATTTTTTAATATAGATTATGTAAACTGATCAGACTTTCATATCAAATGAACCGCCTACGGAAGGATTTACACTTCTCTCCATAGCAGCCGAATCGATCATATTTACAAGACCCTGTCCCTGACTTCTGGTTGTGTCCATTGTCTTTGCAAGAACAGCGGTGCTTACTTCGTTCATTACTCTTGCCTGGGATAAACCGGTGGCAACACTAGCGATATCCATATATCATTACCTCCTTAGATCCATCTTGGGTTAACATTATATCATCTTCCCTGATGCTTATCAATAATTGTTCTGATTTAATGAGAATGGGATTTGGTGCAAATTTACGCACAGATTTCCCGCTCCTCTCAAAACATATTATAGAGCATAAGTGTGACAAAGCTGTTACAGAATGAGAAAATTATTTTATTCTGCGGATCGCTTTTTCTTTGATCTCGATCATGCCTTCCTTTAACAGGTGTCCCACAGCGCGCTTGAACTCATTTTTGCTCATGCCTGTCTCGTGCTTTATGACTTCCGGGGAAGCCTTGTCGGAAAAAGGAAGCACACCGTCATAACTGTCTATGATCTTTAAGATCTCTTCGGCATCTTTTCCTATCTGAAGATATGCCTTCTCGCGCACGGAGAGGGTTAACTTTCCGTCGGGCTTTACCTCCACGACTCTGGCCTCGATATCGGTGCCGATCACGAGATTGCCGTACTCCTCACGCTTGGGGATAAGGGCTGAATAAATATTGTCAACGGCCACAAAGGTACCGAAGTTATCGGATGTCTGATATATACGACCCTTTACCATGTCATCCTTTTTGTAGGGACTGTCGGTTTTTAAGGCTTCATATACGTTCATTGTGGCGCAAAGTCTGTCGCTTTTATCTATGTACAAGGTCACCAGCACAGTGTCCGATGCCGAGACCTTGCGGGTCTGCTGTTTAAATGGCAGAAACAGGTCCTTTTCAAGACCCCAGTCCAGGAATGCTCCTATCTTTGTTACCTGCAGCACTTTTAATTCCTTTACTTCGCCCATCATAAGAGTGGGAGTGTTGGTGGTGGCGATCAGTCTGTCGCTGGAATCCTTGTAAATGAAGACTTCCAGTTCATCGCCGGGCTTTGCGCCCTGAGGAACCTGCTTTGCGGGCAGTAATATGCGATCCTCCGGTGTAGCGGGCTTGGCCAGGTACATTCCGAAATCTACTTTTTTTACTATTGTGAGAATCTGTTTTTCTCCGAGTTTAAACATGTTTTTCCGTCCTCCTGTAAAATGTGTTAATAGATTATTGAAT
>JAGDCK010000256.1 GCA_017958585.1 Lachnospiraceae bacterium | reverse complement strand
ACTTTATAGGAAATTCCTCCGAATTTCCTATAAAGTAAAAAGCGCTCCGCTAAGGATGCGCACTCGCGCGAGAAGAAGATTGTTGCTAAAGCAACACGCGCTCGGCGCGTAGAATCTCGCAAGCGAGATTCTTTTTTATAGGAAGATAAAGGGTTTACGATGAAGTTAGACAAGAAAGTTTTCAATGAGAGGATAAAATCCCTTTCTTTCAGAATGATGATGACCTTGGGCGCAGGATGGCTGTTGCCCCTTATTGTGATAGTTTTTGGCCTGGTATATGTGGTCACATCCATGCTCTCTTCCCAGCTTGAAAAGACCATCGTGGAGTCCATGGAAAACGCTGTGGAGATCTGCGATATCAAATTGGAGGAGATGTGGACATCATCAAAAAATGCCACCTACAACGGCATAATCGAAGAGGCATATCGCCAATATGTTTCCACAAACAATTCTCAAAATCTCTATAATGCGGTCACAAACTATCTGAACCAGCAATACAAATACAATGCAAACATGCTGGCGACCATGTTTTTCTTAAAGGAAAATCCGGAGAATGTGTTCTACACCTATAACACCTATTCCGCAAACAACCGCGGTTCAGACTCCTATCAGAGAATAAACTATTTCAAATATTTTGCCCTGGAATATGTCATTGACATGAGCGACACCCTGGATACGGGGGTGGGACTTTTGTGGCACAACGGACACATGTATATGGTCAGAATCATGGTGGATGCCGGTTTTACCCCTTTTGGAGTGATAGTGATAGAGCTTGATTCCGATGCGGTTTTTAACTCCCTTGACAGTGTGTGGGGTGCTGAGGCCATTCAGATTTACGAGGATGGCGTTCCGTTTTTTGAAGATGAGAAATTTAGCAGATTCAGTGTCCCCGACGTAAGACCCGGGGAGTGCGCATATATAAAAAACGGCGGACAGTACTATTCCTATGAGGCTGTGGAATTCGGCGGCAGTACGCTGGGATTCTGTGTAAAGATCTCAAGGACAAGCATGCTGGAACAGACCAAGATGCTCAGATACATAGTGATCCTCATACTCTTATTTGTAATTCCAATGGCGTACATGATCTTTTATTTCTTTAACAGAAAGATTTCCATGCCCATAAATGAACTTATAAAGAGTGCCGAGGAAATATCAAACGAAAACTACGGATACATCACGGAATTTGACCCCGGAAGCACGGAGTTTGAGTATTTGAAGGAAAGCTTCAACGGCATGTCCAGGAAGCTTGAATATCAGTTCCAGACGATCTACAAGGAGGAACTGGAGCTTAGAAATGCCAACATCATGGCGCTTCAGTCCCAGATCAATCCCCACTTTTTGAATAATACCTTAGAGATCATAAACTGGGAAGCCAGAATGGCGGGAAATGAGAATGTGAGCGGTATGATCGAGGCCCTGGGCACCATGCTCTCCGCCACCATGAACAGAAAACAGAGGAAGTTTGTGCCATTAAGCGAGGAACTTTCCTACGTGGATGCATATCTTCACATCATAAAGAAGAGATTTGGCGAGAGATTCGAAGTCTTCAGGGAGATAAATCCCGCCCTTCTTGATATAGAGGTACCGCTTCTCATCATCCAGCCCATTGTGGAAAATGCCGTGGAGCACGGCGTGGAAGCAAACAGAAGCGGAATGGTGGCCATCAGGATCTATTATGAGTGGGACAAGATGTTCATCGAAGTAATAAACGACGGCGTGATGAGCGAGGAAGACAGAAAAAAGATCGACTTTTTGTTAAACTGCGACGACAAGATGGAGGATGAGCATCACGTAAGCCTTGGCATCAGAAATGTAAACCGCAGGATAAAGATAATCTACGGTAACGACTGCGGCCTTACCATTACCAGCAACAAGGATAACGAGACTGTGAGCCGCATAGTCATCAGAATGATCCATGAAGGCAACTGATTAGGAGGAGTATGGAAAAGAGGATCCGTATGGCCATGATTCTGGCCGTAATCTTGATATTGATCATAATTAGCTTTATAACGGGTGCTGCCGTGAGAAATGCAAAGATCAAACCCGAAAAAAAGGATACGGGATACACCCTGTCAGTGGTTACGACTTTTGCCGGTAACGACGGCAACTCACAGACCTATGCAGATGCCGTGGCCATGTGGGAAAAGGAAACCGGAAATATGGTAAGGGATATGTCCAGCCAGTCCGATGAGACCTTTAAGACCAGGGTCATCAACGATTTCCAGACAGGTTCCGAGCCGGATGTGCTGTTTTTCTTTACCGGTGCGGACGCTGACAATTTCGTAAGCGCCGGGAAGGTGGTCTCTTTGGAGGAGATCAGGGAGGAATATCCCGATTTTGCCGACAATATCGATGAAAACAAGGTGCCCACATCAAGGGTTGATGAAAAAATTTATGCCATACCGGTGAACGGATACTGGGAGGCATTGTATGTGAACAGATCCGTGCTTCAGGATGTGGGGATCGAAGTTCCGGGGGAGGATTATTCCTGGAAAAATTTTATATCGGACTGTGCAAAGATTAAGAGAGCGGGTTACACTCCCATCGCCGTTTCCATCGGTTCCATTCCCCATTATTGGTGGGAATATTGTATATTCAATCACACAGGCGTTGAGAATCATATGACAATTCCCGATACCACCACGGATGAGATCGGAAGAGACTGGGTGGAGGGGATCAGGAATATAAAGGCTTTGTATGATCTGGGATATTTTCCGGACAATACCACATCTGCCACTGATGATGATACTTTTATGATGTTTATGCGGGGTGAGGCTGCATTTTTGTTGGACGGATCCTGGAAACTTGGTACAATAGTTACGGAGTGCCAGGCTAATCCCAACGACCCGGGCTCCCTTGATGAGAAAAAGCTTGAAAATTTCACTGTCACCTTCGTCCCGGGGACCGAGGCAAGAAGTGCCACGGATCTGATCGGAGGTACATCCATGGGATACTATATCACCAGAAAAGCCTGGAACGATCCCGAGGCCAGGGAGGCCGCCATAAGCTTTGTATCCTATATGACTTCGGATGATATCATACAGGGCTTTGCCCAATATACATCAGATGTGTTAAAAAAGAAGCATCTTGAAAACATGAGCAATTACAATTCTCTGGAACAGGATGCCATCATAATGCTCAGAAAGGCTTCATCCCTTACACCTGCGGTGCAGGATACATTTACCGGGGAATGCAGAAAGAGCACTTTTGACGGAATGTCCGATATAGTAAAGGGCAGGAGAATGGTCACCGCCGCAGTGGAGGAGGGCCTAAAAATATATCGCGAGGAACAGAAATAGGGGTGTGAAATATGTACAGAGTAGTGATAATCGATGATGAACCCATAATCGTGGAAGGTCTTTCCAGAAGTATCAAATGGGACAAGTACAACTGTGAGATCGTGGGCAGTGCCTACAACGGTCTTGAGGGCCTGGAACTGGTGGAGGAGAAAAAGCCTGACATTGTCTTTTCGGATATCAGAATGCCCAACATGGACGGCCTCAGTATGATCGCTTCCATCAAGTCCGCTCATCCCAATACCGAGGTTACGATCCTGACGGGATTCCAGGATTTTGAATATGCAAGAAGCGCCATAAAGCTTGGAGTGACCAGATTTCTCGTAAAGCCTTCAAAGATGGATGAACTTAACGAAGCCGTTGAGAGCATGGTAAAAAACCTGGATGAGATCTATAAAGACGGTAAAAAATCAGTCGACGAGATTCCTGAGGGTGAAGATGACGACAAGGCAGTGGACAATGAAGCCAGCAGCTTCCTCGTAAATAATGCACTCAAATATATGGAGGAGCATTATACTGAAAAATTAAAACTCCAGGATGTGGCAGAGCATGTGTATGTAAGTCAGTGGCATTTAAGTAAACTCTTAAACAGATACAAGGAGCAAAGTTTCTCCGATATATTGAACAATATCAGGATTGAAAAGGCTAAGGAACTTTTAAAGGATCCTGCGCTCAGAATAGGAGATGTGGCTGAGATGGTGGGCTTTCTTGATATGGCTCATTTCTCAAGAGTCTTTAAGCGCCAGACCGGTCAGTCCGCAAACGAATACAGAAATACCATAAAATAAAAATTAAGGATGCCTTGAGGCATCCTTATATTTTTACTTTATAGGAAATTCCTCCGAATTTCCTATAAAGTAAAAAGCGCTCCGCTAAGGATGCGCACTCGCGCGAGAAGAAGATTGTTGCTAAAGCAACACGCGCTCGGCGCGTAGAATCTCGCAAGCGAGATTCTTTTT
>JAGDCK010000255.1 GCA_017958585.1 Lachnospiraceae bacterium | reverse complement strand
GTCTCCCGAAGCCGTTTTATTTTAAATTTTATAATCCAAAGTTTTTCGTAGTCTTATTGCCGACTGAACTTATTCCGGATGGCGAAGCTCATAGTAAAACAGATACTGCTGTATGATCCCCGCCACACCTTTAAAATATTCGAAATCAAAACCATTCGGATAATATTTTTCCAAAAGCTGTTTAACATGTGTGTCTATGGGAAAGGCATCCACGTGATGAAGACCAAAGAGACAGATGCAGTTTGCCACCTTTTTGCCGATTCCTTTTCTGAGTAACAATTCTTCCATGGCTTCTTCATAGGATAACCCTTTAAGCTTCTCCATCCACTGTGGATTTCCTGCGGCAAAATCATATATTTCTCTCAGATACTCTGCCCTGTAACCAAATCCAAGCTCCTTTTTTTCAAAAACTTCCGGATCTACCTCACCCGGTTTTGGAAAAGCATATCCGCCACAGGTCTTTTTTCCGGCCGCCTCACACAGCGCCGCCACGGATTTTGTGATGCGCGCGATATTGTTATTTTGAGATATCATAAAGGTCACTATGATCTCCCACAGATCCTGCTTTAAGATCCTGACACCCTTTCCCTCTTTATAGGCTTTCAGCAAATGCTCATCCCCGGATTTTTCTATGAGCGAACCTATTGCCACATAATCCGTCTCCATGTCAAAATAGGTGCTCCAGTACTCATCCCACTCTTTTTGAGAACAGGAAAAGGTAAAGTCCTCGCCATCCTCTTTTATGGTAAGAAACTTTCCTGCGCTGATCACACTGTATGTATTTTCATCTGCTTTTACCCACCTAAAGGCCTGACCGCTCTCTGCGATCTGCCTCAGATTCAGATTCGGTATATGCATTTGTATCATTTTTTCTATGTCTCCTTCGCCCAAAGATCCGGCGCCTTATCCTTACAATCGCTTTATGATATATTCCTCCAGAACCGGGGAAATATCCTTGCTCTCCAGTGACTGAACGGCAACCACCGCATTTTTGTCAGGTACAACAAGGCTTCTTTGTCCGTACTTACCAAAAGCTCCAAAATACCCGTCCTTTATCCAGAACTGATATCCGTATTTTACATTCTTTTCCGTTTCCGGCATCTGATTTTTTGTAGCCTCTTCGATGAACTTCTCTGAAACCACCCTCACCCCGTTGTAAACACCTTTGTTCAGGATAAGCTCTCCAAAGCGAGCCAGCTCATCTATGGTCAGGTACAAACCGTTTGCCGCGTGCGCATGACCCATGGGGCATGTGGTCCAGTCAGGGTTTCCTATCATAAGGGGTGAAAAGAATCTGGGGGTTAACCAGTCCTTCAAGCCCATGCCGGTCTTTTTTTCGATCATGCAGGAGAGCATGTAGGTGTTAAAATTGCAATATAAAAACCTGGTGTTGTTCTCAATAGGAAACTTCTGTGAAAAGAAATATCCGATCCAGTCCTTTGTGGTATATCTGTCGGGATCATCGCCGAAAAACAGCGCATTCTCAACTCCCGTTGTCATGGTGAGCATATCCCGCACTGTCAGATCAAGCAGGGACTTGTCCGCATTCATGGGCACATATTCGGGGAATGTATCCACAAGCTTTTCATCAAGTGTCATGATCCCCTCGTCCATGGCAATTCCCACAGCCACTGCCACAATGCTCTTGCAGGCTGACCAGGTGTTAAGCCTTGTCTTTTGATCCAGGCGGCTGTAATCAATGATCGTCTCGCCGTTTTTTATCACTTTCACATAGTTAATGTTCAGATCCTGTTTTTTTACTTCCTCCAAAAAATCATCTAAAAGTTTAGACATAAGTACCTCCCAATATTAAAATTCCATTTCTTCTAGTTTACTCTTTTTATGTGACAATTCCAAGTAAATATGGGCTCTCAAGGGCAGATTTAGCTCAATATTTACCTTTTAAATTCTTTGGTGTATACTCTTAATTGAACTTTTATTCGTCTAGTCGGGCTTAGTCCCGTAAATTTTTCAGAAAGGAATTTTATATGGAAAAAATAGCAAGTTTTACCATAGATCATATCAAATTGCAGCCGGGAGTATATGTCTCCAGAAAAGACCATGTTGGAGCAGAAACCATCACCACATTTGACCTCAGAATGACAAGCCCCAACGAGGAGCCTGTCATGAACACCGCAGAAGTCCACACCATGGAGCACTTGGGAGCAACGTTTCTTAGAAACCATCCCGTATATAAGGACAAGACCGTATACTTTGGACCCATGGGCTGCAGGACAGGTTTTTATCTTCTCCTTGCGGGAGACTACGAGGCAAAAGATATCGTGCCCCTCATGATCGAGATGTATGAATTTATGAGAGACTTTACAGGCGAAGTTCCCGGCGCTGCGCCAAAGGACTGCGGTAACTACCTGGATATGAACCTGAACATGGCTAAGTTCCTTGCAAAAAAATACCTGGATGAAGTTTTGTATGATATAGACGATTCAAGGCTTATCTATCCCGAATAAACTTAAGGTAAAAATCACTTAGCAGAAAGGATATCTCATGAAAAAGATCGGAATAATCGGTGCCATGGAATTGGAGGTTGAGGAATTAAAGGCAAACCTTACGGATTCTACGGTTACCAAAAAAGCAAATATGGAATTTTATGAAGGGAAACTAAACGGTGCAGACGTGGTCGTGGTCCGTTCCGGTATCGGCAAAGTTAATGCCGCTCTCTGCGTACAGATCCTGGCTGATCTCTTTAATGTAACTCACATCATCAACACCGGAATCGCAGGTTCGTTAAACGCAAAGCTTGACATCGGTGACATCCTGGTTTCAAACGATGCCATCCATCACGATATGGATGTGACTGTCTTCGGATATAAACCCGGGGAGGTTCCCGGCTTTGGTTTCGATGCCTTCAAAGCAGACAAGGATATGATAGACGCTGCAATCACCGCATGCGAGAAAGTAAATCCTGATATTCACGTTCTGTCGGGACGAGTAGTAAGCGGCGATCAGTTTATCTCGGATAAAGCCGTAAAGACCAGGCTGATCGATCTGTTCCACGGTGACTGTGCCGAGATGGAGGGCGCTTCCATCGCCCATGGCGCATATTTAAACGGCCTGCCTTTTGTGATAATCCGCGCCATCTCCGACAAGGCAGATGATTCCGCCGAGGAGGATTATCCTACATTTGAAAAAAAGGCTGCGAAGCATTCCGCAAAGCTTGTGGAGGAAATGGTTCAACACCTGTAATTACATGATAGACAAATATAAAAAAGAATCTCGCTTGCGAGATTCTACGCGCCGAGCGCGTGTTGCTTTAGCAACAATCTTCTTCTCGCGCGAGTGCGCATCCTGAGCGGAGCGCTTTTTACTTTATAGGAAATTCGGAGGAATTTCCTATAAAGT
>JAGDCK010000254.1 GCA_017958585.1 Lachnospiraceae bacterium | reverse complement strand
TACGGTGTGGATATCGACGATACCTGGAATTTCAACGCATACGGATTTGAATTGAGCGGCTCAGAAGGTTTGGATTTATCATGGTTAGGAGAGGAATGGGCCGATGTAGAAGTAGCTGATGATTCATGGTCCGGTTATGAAGTGATCATCACCGAAAGTGATGCCCCTAATTGCACTATGTATCAACTTAGCATTCCTCTGACAGAAGACGGAGAATACAGTATCAGCTGCAGTGGTAAAAAGTATTTTGCGAACCAGACAGAGTATACCAGTGAGCAGGCAAAAGCATTTGAGGACGAAGGTAAGCAGGATGTACTTGATTTCGTAAAAGATACCTTTGGCCTTGGAACACCTGACAAGATCGAAACGGCAAAAACATATAATGGTTTGGGCGAAGAGATCACTTCTTCTGAAATTATGTATGTTCTGTCTTACGGTGATGATAGCGTAAGTGTTGAATGGAATATCAACACCAAGCAGATCTACAACATTTCCGGTAAGAACTTGATCTTGAAATGAGAAAAGAACAATAAGGTGAAAAGACCTCTGCCCGGTACAAAGCCCTACCTGGCAACAAAGGCCCCAAGTAATGTAAATGTATAAAAGAGGGATTCACATAGAGCGAAGACAAGTTTGAATTTCAAACGAAAAAGCGGAGAGCATTATTGCTCTCCGTCTTTTATTTTCCTATAGGAAATTGCGCTTTTTGGACGCCTTTTTATTGAAATGCATTTTTCATATTGATCATCATCTGTGCGCATTCCGCACGGGATGCTTTACCTTGAGGATCCAGTTTGGCACTGGAAGCAGTACCTTTACCATTAATGATCTTTTTGGATACGGCCCATTGCATGGCTTCCTTTGCATAATCACTGACACTTGAAGCATCGGGGAAGTTGTTCAAAGCATTTTTGGAATAGCTCTGATCATATCCCTTCATCTTGGCATAATCGAACAGCATCTTGGCCATCTGTTCTCTTGTGATGACATCGGCTACTCCAAATTTGTCACCATATCCAACAGTGATCTTTTGTTTGTAGGCCCATGAAACAGGGATGGAAAACCATTTATTTTTCGGTACGTCGCTGAACTGATTTACATAGGATGCGGAAGGCTTTTTTTCACGGTTATACAAAACAGTGACAAATTCTGATCTTGTGATGATATCGGTAGGATAAAACCTGCCTTCACTTTTACCGGTCATGAGACCATTGTTGTATACAAAGACGATCGCATCATAGAACCAATCAGACTTAAAGACATCCACAAAAGGAAGTCCGGTATCCGGTGCATTTAGCTTGATCCCTTCGAATTCATCGTTAGCGTTGGCTGAGTAGTAGAAATAATACTTAATTCCCGTTGAGGGATCTGTAAGGGTTTCAATCTTCTTTTCAGCCATGGTCGCCTTTAGGATTGGACAGGAATTAAGGTCCACGTTTCTGATCTGGTTACCATAGTAATAAAGGGTGGTCAGCGCTTTATTCTTTGTTACGGATAAAGAAGTGAGCTGATTGTTGCTTATATCCAGTACATCCAACAGGGTGCTGGAGGAAACATCCACACTCTTTAATGCGTTCTGACCAACGTAACATTCCGTCATATACGCCTTATTCTTGAGGTTCAAAGAAGTAAGAGAGTTAACGGAGCAATCCAAACCGATCAACCTGTCATTTGCGCTGATATCGAGACTTGTCAGTTTGTTATTGCTGCAGTTTAAGTAAGTAACGTACTTATTTGCACTCAGTGACAGACTTGTCAGCTGGTTGTGATCGCAATGGATCCAGGCAAGTCGATCATTTTTGCTAAGATCCAGGCTCGTCAGTTTATTGTAGGAACAGTACAGGTATTCCAGTCTGGTGAAAACCTCGATTCCTTTCAAAGAACTGATGCCGGATTTATTCTGAGTGGAAGCTGTCTGGCTGACATCGATGGAAGTCGCCATACTGATCTCTCCACCGGAAAGGGATCCGTCCCCATTCAGATCCAGGTTCTTGGATACATATTTACGGAAGGCTTCATCCGGAAAAAGAGAAGCGGTGATCTGAATCTCATTTGCACCTAACAACTCAAGATCGTCCACGTCCACGTAATCATAAGAAATATAATATTCGGTTCCGTCGTCTTCCACATCCCAGTAGTATTCGTCATCCCACAGATCGGGCGGAATATCCAAGTCCTCTGACTCATCAGCTTCCTCGCTGCCTGAGGATTCGCTGTCTGCGTCCTCTTCGTCAGTTTCGGACTCATCCTCATCGGAGGCCTCTTCGGATTCTTTGCTGTCAGCATCCTCAGAGTCTTCCTCGGAATCCTTGCTGTCGGCATCCTCAGAGTCTTCCTCGGAATCCTTGCTGTCGGCATCCT
>JAGDCK010000253.1 GCA_017958585.1 Lachnospiraceae bacterium | reverse complement strand
GGGTTGACTGGCAACAGGGCGAGAAATCATCTGTTGTAGGCATCGATCCTCTGTTTATGTTAAATCACTTCCATTTTATAGACAGCGGAAGGGACGGAAAGCTTCCCCTTACTTTCTCAAGATATGCAGGAATCGGAAGCCACAGATACCCCTTAGGATTTTCCGGAGACACCATGTCCACATGGAAGTCACTGGATTTTCAGCCGTATTTTACAACCAACGCTTCAAACGTGGGTTACAGCTGGTGGAGCCATGACATAGGCGGTCACCAGAAGGGCAGAAGAGATGATGAGATGGTGGCAAGATGGGTTCAGTACGGAACCTTTTCACCCATCATGAGACTTCATTCCACAGCAAATGCTTTCTATGGAAAAGAGCCCTGGAACTACAACCTGATCGTTGAAAATACCATAAGCGATTTCATGAGACTCAGACATAAGCTTGTTCCGTACCTCCACACCATGAATTACAGGAATCACCTGGAGGGAAGACCTCTTGTGGAGCCTATGTATTACAGACATGACAGAGCAGAGGCATATAAAAATAAAAACCAGTACTATTTCGGCGATCTGATCGTATGCCCCATCACTGAGCAGAATGATGCGGAGACATGGCTTGGATCAAGTAAAGCCTGGATCCCCGAGGGCACCTATGTGGATGTGTTTAACGGACTTGAGTACAGAGGACCAAAGGAGATCAAACTCTTTAGAGATATCACCACAATGCCTGTGCTTGCAAAGAAGGGTTCCATCATTCCCATGGCAAAAGACCTTAAAAACGTCTGCGTGAATAACCCGAAAGTCCTGGATGTTCACGTATTTGCCGGAGAGAACGGTAATTTTGACCTCTACGAGGATGACTGCAGCGAGATGCAGAAAATGCCCCTTGCAGTGACGAAGTTTACCTTAAAGAGCAAAAAGGATATAACCCTTGAAGTAAAGCCCACCGGTGACATATCGGTAATTCCGGAGGACAGAACCTACAATTTCATATTCCACAATATGAAGCAGGGCGAAAAGATCTCTGTTATCACGGAAAACGGTAAAGAAACCGATGAATATAACTTAAATTATGATGAATCGGGTAAAAAGTTTACCATTTCTTATAAAGATAAAGGTAATCAGGGATTTAAGTTAACCATTTTTGGTGGTGGTGAGTTACACGATTTACCTGACAAAATAACCCTCATAAACAAGCTCCTTAACAGGGCCCAGATCGAGTACGATATCAAGGAGAAATGTCAGTGGATCCTCAGGGAGGAACCCATACCCGAGGAAGCCCTCAGAAAGATGGAAAGAATAGGCGCCAAGGCAAATATCACCGAGGCGGTGGAGGATATTCTTCTGAGTGATGCGCTATAGTCATTTTGATGAAAAAACTTCAAAAAAAATGAATATTTTCGTAATGTCTACTTGACACTTTGACGGTAGTTGTATATAATCAAAATAGTTAAACGGTTAACCAAGTTAACAAAGTCGACGTGTTAACTAAAGCAGCCGTCTAACCATAGTAGAAAACAATCTAAAACTTTTAGTATTAGGAGGAATGAAAAAGTGAAGATGAAAAAAGCACTTGCTCTTTGCCTTTCAGCAGCGATGACAATGACATTGTTCGCAGGATGCGGAAGCACAGAGGAAACAAAGACAGCAGATACTGCTGCAACAACAGAGACAACTGAAACAGCAACAACAGACACAGCTGCTGCAGATACTACAGCAGAAGTTACAGATGTAGCTCTTAAGGTATGGGCTCCCGAAGAGGATATGGTTATCACACAGCAGATGATGGATTCTTTCCAGGCTGCACATCCTGAGTACAACATCACATGGGATCTTTCAGTAACAGGTGTTGATGAGTCAGCAGCACAGCTCACAACAGATGCAGATGCAGCAGCAGATGTATTCCTTGTTCCTTCAGGATCTATTCCTGAACTTGTAGAGGCAGGTCTCCTCTATCCCATTACTTATGATCTTGACAATGTAGCATCTCTCTACTCAGAGAACGCACTTGCAGCTTGTACAAAGGACGGACTTGTATATGGTCTTCCTTCAACACCTAACTGCTGGTTTATGTATTACAATAAGTCACTTTACACAGAGGACGAAGTTAAGAGCCTTGAGACCATGATGGCTAAGGATCTTGGCGACGGAATCTACAACTACTCATGTACACTTACCAACTCATGGTACCTTGAGGCATTCTTCTATGCAGCAGGATGTACACTCTTCGGACCTGATGGTGATGATCCCGATGACTGCTCATGGAACGATGAGAACGGTCTTGCAACTGTAGATTACCTTCTTGGCCTTGTAAAGAATCCTAAGTACGTTGAGGATATCGACGGTATCGCAGGTTCACTTTTCATGGATGGTAAGCTTGGTGCAGTCAGCACAGGTAACTGGTCAGGCCCCGGCTTCGTAGAGGCTCTTGGTGATGATCTTGGTGCAGTTGCTCTTCCTACCGTTACAATCAACGGCAAGACAGCACACCTTTCAAACTTCGCTGACTACAAGTGCTATGCAGTTAAGTCTAACACAGCATTCCCTGTAGCTGCTCAGCAGTTCGCAGAGTGGATCAACAACGAAGAGAACCAGCTCATCCGTTACAAAGAGTGTGGTACAACTCCTACAGCAGTAGCTCTTCAGGACAACGCAGAGGTTGCAAGCGATATCTCTACACTTGCTCTTCTTGATCAGACAAACTACGCTACAGCTCAGCCTGCAATTTCACAGATTTCTCAGTATTGGACACCTGTTGCAACTCTCGGTACAGCAATCTACAACGGAGAAGTAACAAGCGACAACGCTCAGGAATATCTTGATAAGACAGTTGATGATATTACATCAAAACTTGTAGCTGAATAATTTAAACATTATTCTAAAGATTTAGAACTCATGGCTGTAATAATTGACTTGGTTTCATGTCTTTATTACAGCCATATTTTTCGAAAAAGTTATGGCGCCAATCGGGCGGAAAGGTATGGGAACTACTATGAAAACGAAAAAAACGGTCAAAAAGCCCGGTCTGTTTTCGATTTTTACCCAGGGTGATATTTTTTCAAAGCTATCATTTATTATCATGGGTATTTCCAATATTGTGAGAAAGCAGATCGTCAAAGGTTTGATCTATCTTGCAATCGAAGTCGGCTATTTTTTCTATATGATCCGCAGCGGATTCAGTAATATCCTGGAGATGCGTACTCTGGGTACCAGCGGACAGGGAATGGTATTTGATGATGCTCAGGGAATTTATGGTATTTCTCAGGGCGACAACTCAATGTTGATACTTCTTTATGGCGTTGCAACCATTGTGCTCACGGCAGTGTTCCTTGTGATTTGGGCATTCTCCATCAGAGCGGGAGAGGAAGCACGTCAGTTAAAATTGAACAATAAAAAGGTACCCAACTTCATTGACGAAGTTAAGGCTCTTTTTGACTATAATATACACAAGCTTATCCTGGCGGTTCCACTTCTCGGAATCATTACATTTACAGTGACACCGCTTATTTACATGATCCTCATCGCATTCACAAATTACGATGCGGAGCATCAGCCCCCCGGAAACCTCTTTACATGGGTAGGACTTGCAAACTTTAAAAACCTTCTGTCAGCCAGCGGAAAGCTTTCAAGCACCTTCTGGCCGGTTCTCGGATGGACCTTCATCTGGGGATTTGTGGCAACATTCTCATGTTACTTTGGCGGAATGTTCCTTGCTATGCTTATCAACTCAAAGGGTATCGGCGGAAAGAAAGTATGGAGAACATTCTTTGTAACCACCATGGCTATTCCTTCATTCATCACACTTCTGGTTGTGGGAACCATGCTTGGAAAGAACGGTATCTTAAACGTACTTTTACTTAACTGGGGATTTGTATCCGAGCCTCTTCCTTTCCTTACAAACGGTTTGTGGGCAAAGATCACGGTTATTGTAGTAAATATCTGGATCGGTG
>JAGDCK010000252.1 GCA_017958585.1 Lachnospiraceae bacterium | reverse complement strand
TTTCCTGATGCCGATCATCGGTCTCATCATTGTAGGTGTGGTAGCTTACAACAGGGCCGAGAAGGGACTGAGTGAAAATTACATCAGTTCCACAACCCAGACGGTGGAAATGGCAAAGGAGTACATCGATCAGGGATGCAACTACGTTAACGCAGAGACGATCAAGTTTTGCAGCAATTCGGATCTGCAGCAATTGATGTTGGGGTTATTTGCAAATGATCAGGTATCGGCATTAAATATCACCTCAACCGTAAAGACTGATATGAATGCTTCGATAGTGGCAAACGAATTAATCAATGCCATTCATATCATACCGAAGAGTAATTTTAATGTTATTTCTTCAAAGACAACATCGACTCAGACCGGTTTTATGAACGAATACCTCGATTCCATGGGAGCGGATAAATACAGTATTCCCAGATGGGTTGACAATCATGCTTTCCTGGACGAGCGAATAAACACATCGCCTGACAATTACATCCTGTCCAATCAGATAATGGCAGGAAATTCCACCTATGCGGTGGTGATCGATGTGGATGCAAAAGCCGTAAAGAAATTCCTGGACGGCCTGGATCTGGGAGAGGACAGTGTAGTAGGCCTTGTGACGGAGGGCGGAAGAGAACTCATGAGTGACAATTACGGAGTTCTTCCCGAAGCCGAAGAGGGCAAGTATGTTTTTGTAGGACAGGATTATTACGAAAACAGTAAGAGTGAGAAGTCCGGTGTACAGGAGATCCATTACGCAGACAAGGATTTCTATTATATATTCTCCAGAAGTTCCGTGTCAGGTGCGGCGGTATGTGCTTTGGTTCCTATTTCCACAGTTACGGGACAGGCAGGAAGCATCAGGACACTTACATATACTATAGTGATCATCGCAACAGCTCTTGCGCTTTTGATCGGTCTTTTCATTGCGGCAGGTATCATGGGCAATATGAAGAGGATCTCCGGAAAACTGGAGGAGGTTGCAAAGGGCGACCTGACGGTGACCGTAAATGCCAAGGGACATGATGAATTTAACGACCTGGCGGGCAGTGCCACCCACATGGTCAAGAATACAAAGAAACTGGTTAACAAGGTTTCGGATGCCACCATCGAACTGGAAAATTCGGCTGTTAAAGTGGTAGATGTATCGAGACTCATCGATGAACATTCACAGGAGATTAACGAATCCATAGACGAGATCAACCGCGGTATGGAGCGTCAGTCAAGACATGCTCAGGAATGTGTTGAAAAGACAGACACTCTGTCCAATGAGATCCATGAGATCAGCCAGCTGGTGGATGAAGTCGAAAAGATGGTAAACGAGACTGAGCTCATGATCAAAGAGGGAATGGATATCGTAAGAAACCTTGGACAGAGAGCCGAGGAAACCACCGATATCACAAAAGCGGTAGGCGAGAGCATCGATTCACTGAAAGAGGAATCCGCTATCATCAATACCTTTGTATCCACCATTTCCGATATCGCAGAACAGACCAACCTGCTCTCACTCAATGCTTCCATAGAGGCAGCAAGAGCCGGTGAAGCGGGAAGAGGATTTGCTGTTGTTGCGGAAGAGATCAGAAAGCTTGCGGACGATTCCGCATCAGCTGCAGCAGAGATCGGCAGAAATGTTCTTAATATTTCGTCCCAGACCATGAAGAGTGTGGAGAGCGCAAACGAGGCTCAGAACATGGTTAAGCTTCAGTCCGAGGCAGTTGTGCAGGCAACGGAAGTCTTTAGGAATATGGAAGAGAGAATGACTAATCTGGTCGGCGGCTTAAAGAGCATTGTTGACGGTATCGAGAGAGCTGACAAGGAAAGAGGAGAGACAGTTTCCGCAGTGAAGAGGATTTCGGAGATCATAGACGAGACAAGCCAGAATGCAGAAGCTGTTCACGAAGTTGCTGACAGACTTCTCTCCAACGTGGAGGATCTTAACTCAACGGCAGACGTGCTTAATGAGCGAATGGGCGAGTTGAAGACAGAGGTTTCCGTATTTAAGATCGAAAAACAAAACTAAATATTTGATCCTTAAGGGCAAAAGCTTTTGGCTTTTGCCCTTTTTTGAGGAAGATCTTTAATATTTGTTCGATTGTTATTTTGGTGGAAATGGGTTAAACTTTTAGTGTTTGAAAAAGTATGTATGATTTGAAGGGCTTTATAATAATGGATTTATTTGATTATATGCGTGAAAATGATATGGAGAAGGAGTCTCCCCTGGCTGCCAGGCTTCGTCCCACAACACTGGATGAGATAGTAGGGCAGGAGCATATCCTTGGAAAGGACAAACTTCTCTACAGAGCCATAAAAGCCGACAAGATAAGCTCCATCATTTTGTACGGCCCTCCCGGAACGGGAAAGACCACTATCGCCAAGGTTATTGCAAATACGACCAGTGCCGAATTTAAACAGATAAATGCTACCGTTGCCGGCAAGAAAGACATGGAGGATGTGATCGATCAGGCAAAGGATGTTCGTGGTATGTACGGCAAAAAGACGATCCTCTTTATAGACGAGATCCATCGTTTCAATAAAGGTCAGCAGGATTTTCTGCTTCCCTTTGTGGAGGACGGCACTATTGTCCTGATCGGGGCAACTACGGAGAATCCGTATTTTGAAGTAAACGGAGCTCTTATCTCCAGATCAGTAATATTTGAACTTCATCCCCTGTCAAAGGAAAACATAAAGGATCTTTTGAAAAAAGCCGTATATGACAGGGAGCGGGGCATGGGAAGCTACAATGCCGAAATTACAGATGAAGCTTTGGAGTTTTTGGCCGATATAAGTGACGGTGATGCCAGACATGCCTTAAATGCCATTGAACTTGGCATTATGACAACTGACAGAGGGGACGACGGAAAGATCCTTATAGACCTTAAAGTGGCGGAGGAATGTATACAGAAGCGCGCCATGAAATATGACAAGGATGGGGATAATCACTACGATACCATATCCGCCTTTATTAAGAGCATGAGAGGGTCAGATGCAGATGCTGCTCTGTATTATCTGGCCAGAATGCTTTCAGCAGGAGAAGATATCAAATTCATCGCCAGGAGGATAATGATCTGTGCATCTGAGGATGTGGGTAT
>JAGDCK010000251.1 GCA_017958585.1 Lachnospiraceae bacterium | reverse complement strand
GAAAAAAAGGATATAAAATCCCTTAACCTGAGTGAAGTCACAGAGGAACTTACATCTCTTGGAGAAAAGAGATTCAGGGCAGCACAAATGTATGACTGGATGCATGTAAAGCTTGCAAGAAGCTTTGATGAGATGACGAATCTCCCGGTTTCCCTGAGGGAAAAACTTAAAGAAGAATACGAGTTTACATCTCTTTCCGTTGAGGATGTGCAGACATCTGCCATAGACGGCACAAAGAAGTTTCTCTTTGGGCTTAAGGACGGAAATGTGGTGGAGAGCGTGTGGATGCAGTACAAGCACGGAAACAGCGTGTGCATATCCTCCCAGGTGGGCTGCAGGATGGGTTGCAGATTCTGTGCTTCCACCTTAGACGGCCTGGAGAGAAATCTCACACCCTCGGAGATGCTTGACCAGATATATCTTATCACGAATCTTACGGGAGAGAGAGTTTCCAACGTGGTTGTCATGGGAACGGGAGAACCCATGGATAATTTCGATAATATATTGAAATTCATAGAGCTTTTAACAGATGAAAACGGTCTTAACATAAGTCAGAGAAACCTGACGGTATCAACCTGCGGCATCGTGCCAAAGATAAGAGAACTTGCGGAGCATAAACTCCAGATAACCCTTGCTTTGTCCCTTCATGCCACCACGGATGAAAAAAGACAGCGACTTATGCCCATTGCAAACAAATACCATCTGGATGAACTGATGGAGGCTGTTGATTACTATTTTGAAAAGACGGGAAGGCGTCTGACCTTTGAATACAGTCTGGTGGGCGGTGTAAATGACACCGAGGAGGACGCGTTAGAACTCATCGGCCTTGCAAAAAAGAGAAACTGCCATATAAATCTGATCCCGGTAAATCCCATAAAGGAGAGGGACTATGTCCAGTCCGACAAGGATCATATAAATGCCTACAAGGCAAGACTCGAAAAGGCCGGTGTAAATGCCACCGTAAGGCGAGAGATGGGAAGAGATATAGACGGAGCCTGCGGACAGCTTAGAAGAAAACATATTCACAGCAAGGACTGAAAAAACATGCAGACGCATGCGGCTTATCACAAACCCATGCATAAACCAGGGCTGAACTTATTGACTTGCCCACGGATTTAATATGTGATAAAATTCGAAATGATTGTGGGTTTACCACAAATGTACTTTGGAGGACAAAGAAGTGCTTAAAACATTTTCCCTGACAGATATTGGGAAAAAGAGAAAAGTTAATCAGGATTATGTCTACACCCAGGAGCAGCCTTTGGGTAATCTGCCAAACCTCTTTGTGGTGGCTGACGGAATGGGCGGTCACAGAGGCGGCGATTTTGCCTCAAAGATGACTGTTGAGACCATGGTCCGTGAGATAGAACAGAGTTTTGAAAAAAATCCCGTAACTCTCCTGGGGGAAGCCATCAAGGAAGCCAACAGAGAGATCCGCGAGATGGCGGCAAAGACTCCCGAGCTTGAGGGAATGGGTACCACGGTGGTGGCGGCATCGGCTCTTGGCAGATACCTGCAGATAGCAAACGTGGGAGATTCAAGACTTTATGTTATAGGTGACGGCATAAAGCAGATAACCAAGGATCACTCCCTGGTGGCTGAGATGGTGAGAATGGGAGGCATCGGAGAGGATGCTGCCAGAAATCACCCTGATAAAAACATCATCACCAGAGCGGTGGGAGCCGCAGATGATGTGGAGCCGGACTTTTTTAAAGTGGAATTGAACGAAGGCGATATCGTGCTCATGTGTACAGACGGCCTCACCAACATGCTTGAGGATGAGGAGATTCGTGTTATTGTCAAAAAGAGCAGGGATATTGTGGAGATAGCGACTACCCTTGTGGATGAGGCAAACAAAGCAGGCGGTAGCGACAACATTTCCGTGGTCTTACTGGAAGTTGTTGTTTAGACGGGGAAGATTGGAGAACTGATATGGTAAAGATAGGTATGATGATAGGAGACAGGTACGAGATACTGGAAAAGATCGGTACCGGTGGAATGTCAGATGTATATAAGGCAAAGGATCATAAGCTGAACAGAAATGTGGCAGTTAAGGTTTTAAAGCAGGAATTTTCCGAGAATGCCAATTTCGTTTCCAAATTCAGGATCGAGGCACAGGCCGCCGCAGGTCTCGCCCATCCAAATATCGTAAATGTGTATGATGTCGGAGAGGATGACGGTGTTTATTACATTGTCATGGAGCTGGTGGAGGGCATCACACTCAAAAAATACATTGAAAAGAAAGCCAGACTTTCATATAAAGAGGCGGTTTCCATCGCTATCCAGGTTTCCATGGGTATCGAATCCGCCCACAACAATCATATTATTCACAGGGATATCAAACCCCAGAATATCATCATTTCAAAGGAAGGCAAGGTAAAGGTAACGGACTTTGGTATCGCAAAGGCCGCCACCAGCAATACCATAACCTCCAATGTGATGGGCTCCGTTCATTACACTTCGCCTGAGCAGGCAAGGGGAGGTTTCTCTGATGAAAAGAGTGATATCTATTCACTGGGTATCACAATGTTTGAGATGTTGACAGGCCGTGTGCCCTTTAACGGTGACACCACGGTTGCCATTGCCATAAAGCATATTCAGGAAGAACTTCCTTCACCCAGAGAGTATGTGGATGATATTCCTCACTCTGTGGAGCAGATAGTGATCAAATGTTGTCAGAAATCCCCTGATCGCCGCTATCAGAATATGTCTGAGCTCATATCGGATTTAAAACAGTCCCTCATTAATCCCGAGGGAGATTTCGTGGTAAGTGTGGATCCCGATATCGAGGGCGGCACCAGAGTCATCGCTGATGCGGATATGGACAAGCTTAAGCGCCATTCCGAGTACATGGGCGACAAGGATTATGTGGATTATGACAGCTCGGTCCGCACCGGAAGCATCAACTTAGAATATGATGATGAATACGGTGACGAGGAAGACGAAGAGGAGACAAAGTTTGACAAGATCGCCACATTCCTTACCATTGCATTTGGTATTGCGATCCTGGTCATCATATTTGTGTTTATATACAAATTCACCGACGGATTCGGAAGACATGCTAAAGATCAGGAGGAGGAAGTAGCCACAGAGGAAGTTATAGAAGATACCGAATATGTGGAGATGCCCGCCTACAAGAATCTTAAAGTGGAGCTGGCCAGAACCCAGATCGAGTCAAAGGGACTTAAGGTTGAACTGATCTATGAGGAAAGCAGTGATGTTGACGCGGGAATCGTTATCTCATGTGATGTGGCTCAGGGTACAAAAATCCCTGTGGGCACCACTGTAAAGCTTACCGTAAGCGCAGGCATCAGTGCCGTAGAAGTTCCCGACGTTGTAGGTTTTGACAGCCATACAGCGGAACTTAATCTGAAGGCAGCCGGATTCAATGTGGTGGTAAAGGAAGAAAATTCTGACGAGGTTGATGTAAACAATGTCATCAGCCAGTCACCTGCGGCAAACAGCAAGGCTCCAAAGGACAGTGAGATCGTTCTCTACGTAAGTATCGGTGTTGCGGATGTGAGAGTGCCCGCCATCGTGGGACTCGATCAGATCTCAGCGTACGAAGAACTTAACGAAGCGGGATTAAAGATCGGAACCGTGACGGAAGTTTATTCAAACGATCAGCCCGAGGACAAGGTTTGCTATCAGAGTATTGCAAGCGGATCTGAAGTTAAGAAGGGAACTTCCATTGATATTAATATCAGTAAAGGTCCTGAGCCCGTAGCAGTGGAAACACCCAAGAAATATAAATGTAACCTGAGTATTCAGGCGCCCAATGTGACAGATGACGGATCTGTGGCATCAAGCTATACGGCAGGCACAAATGTGTCATTAAAACTTGTGGATACTGCAGGAAATGTGCTATTCGAGACAAAGAGCAGCACATTCCCTCAAAGCTGCAACTACAGCGGATTGTCGGCTTCAAGCGGAACCCTCACCATGGAATATGAAGTGGAAAAGGCGGGAGAGCCCTATGACGATCCTGAAACAGGTGAAAAGGTAGTGCCTCCATCCACAACCGAGACAGTAACTATCAAACGTAACATTCAGTTCACGGAAGAATAGGATAAATGAGGGGAAAAATCATTAAGGGTATCGCCGGATTCTATTATGTCTATATTTCCGAAGCCGAAGATGAATCGGTCATCGGAAAGACGTATGAGTGCAAGGCAAAGGGAATCTTTAGAAAAGATAAAAAGAAACCTCTGGTGGGAGATGATGTCTGTGTTCAGGAGATTGACAGAGACACCCTCACCGGTAATATCGTTGAGATCCTGCCAAGGCGAAGCGAACTTATCCGCCCTGCGGTGGCAAATGTGGATCAGGCCATGATCATATTCTCCATCGTAAAGCCTGAGCCCAATTTCAATCTGCTGGACAGATTTCTGATACTCATGAGAGAGCAGGACCTTCCCTGTATCGTGGTATTTTCAAAACTCGACATGGACAGCGAAGACTTAAATATCAGATATGAAAAGATCTACAGTGATGCGGGATACGATGTGATCTCCGTAAGCACTGTTTCCGATACCAATGTGGACAGGATAAGGGAACTGTTAAAGGGTAAGACCACCACTGTGGCAGGCCCCAGCGGAGTGGGAAAATCCACTCTCATAAACGCTCTCCAGGACGGAGTAAAGATGGAGACCGGCGAGATCTCTGAAAAGATCGAGCGCGGAAAACATACCACCAGACATTCGGAGTTTATCCCAGTGGACAGGGATACTTTTATCCTGGATACACCGGGTTTTTCATCCCTTGGTCTTTTTGATCTCACCACCGAAACTCTAAAGGATTATTATCCTGAGTTTTCGGAGTATGAAAAGTATTGCAGGTTCGGAGGATGTGTACATATAAACGAACCGGACTGCGGTGTGAAGGAAGCTTTAAGCGAAGGCAGGATAAGCGACCTCAGATATTCCAATTACAGGCTTTTGTATGAGGAATTAAAAAACACCAGAAAGTACAGATAAACAGCGATTTTTCGCTTTTTATATAAAAACTGAATATATAAGCGGAAGGTGCCTTTGATTACGAAATTTTTCGTAAGGCCAAAGGGTAAAAGGGAAACAGGTGTAAATCCTGTACGATCTCGTCACTGTGATAGAGGAGTCGGCTGTATATAGGTCACTGGTCAAACCGGGAAGGCGACAGCAGGCGTTGATGCTTAAGCCAGGAAACCTGCCTTTTTGCTTGGTACATATGATCACGAGGAATTGGTCGTGCCGTTTACGGAAAGGGTTCTTGTCAACCTTTTATTTTTGTGTGCCTATTATCATGTGATATGGGCATATTTTATTGCAAAAAAAGCAATAGAAATGCCTGTAAATATACATACAAGGAGAGGCAAAATGAAAAAGGAATTTGTCGTAAAATTATTGGCAGCACTGTGCGTAGGAAGTTTACTTGCAGGTTGCGGAAAGGCTGAAAATGCCGAAAATACAGTTACCGAGTCAACAGAGCAGACTGAAACTGTAGAGGAGACTGTTGCAGAACAGGAAGAGGAGTCAGATGAGACTGATGAAGCAGATGCCGCTAAGGCAGCTGCAGATGAGGTGGCAGCACTTATCGATGCTATTTATGTTCAGGAGAGAAACGATGATACCGATGCCGCATGTGAGGCAGCAAAGGCAGCATGGGACAATCTGACAGATGAAGAGAAGGAACTTGTTGAAGGTGAGTTTGCAGATCCCGACTATTTCGGAAGAGATACGGGAAATGCGGCTGATGATGATCCTTTAAATGCTGACGAGATCGGAGAAAATGAGATCCTGGTAGTAAGCTTTGGTACATCATTTAATGACAGTAGAGCAAAAGATATCGGAGGCATCGAGAAGGCCATCGCTGAGGCCTAT
>JAGDCK010000250.1 GCA_017958585.1 Lachnospiraceae bacterium | reverse complement strand
GAAATCTAAAGATAAAATCCAAGATCTTATTAGCTTCATCTCTCTTCGTCTTATTTACTTGTAGGAATTGCGCTATGAAACTTTGCTTTTGGGTTTCATCTTTCTTCACTTTATTTACTTGTAGGGATTGTGTTATGGAACTATGCTTTTGAATTTCATCCCTCTTCACTTCATTTATTCGAAGGGATTGGTTTTTCGATCTGCGCTTTTTAGTATCTTCGGCTCTCATATAGATACGGATCCAGATACAGAGAAGTGTCAGGATCACATAATAGATAACAACAGCCTGAATCGGTGGTCTCCCCGGATTTAAGGTGTTAAAAGGCAGAGCCTCGTACAGAAGGCAAATCCTTTTGTAAAAATAAACCACCACTTCCGACACGGTCCCCAAAAAACCAAGCCCCGGGACCATCATGGCTATCAGGCCAAAGATCAAAAGCAGACTTAAAAATGGGAGCACAAGCAGATTTGACAGAACGGAAAATATGGGAACTTCATAGTAAAACCACAGCTGAATCGGCCAAGTAAAGATCATGATACTCACTCCCGCCATGATCATCTCACAGGAAGAATTGATGATAGAATGCATTCCTGCAGTAAGAATCTTTTTTATCCTGCTTTTCGTATATCGCCCTACAAAGGAAAAATGCAGGCAATCCCTGATAAGCGGAAACACGGCTCCGATACCCATGACCGAACCAAAGGATAAAAAGAAACCGGAATTAAGCATGTACGCCGGATTGAAAATGATCATTAAAACCGCAGTAATTCCAAGCGCCGTAAGCATATCGTAAGTTCGCTTCATCATATCTGCAGCCATCCTGATCACAAACATACAGATGGCCCTCTTTGCGGACATAGGCATCCCCACAAGCATCCCATAGAAAATAAGAAGCACGGTGGCAAGGATCGCTGAAACTGCCTTTTTCATTCCTGCCCTTTTAAATAATCTGTAAACGCTCACGGCTATCAGAGTTATATGGAGGCCACTTATGGAGATTATGTGGATTATGCCACTGTGCCTAAACAAATCCTTTATCCCGGGATCGGTTTCCCTCTTATCTCCCAAAAGCATTGCCTTTAAAACGCCTGCAGTTTCAGGCACAAAAACTTTGTCCAGCCTTTTTGAAAAATATGTCCTCAGGATAAAAATAACCTCTCCAAGCCTCGCTAAGCCTTTTCCCTTATTAAGATCTGTAACTTCATAATCCTTTAACCTGCCCGGGATTTTCAGAGAGTGGTAATAATCTGCGGCATCAAACTCTCCGGGATTTGTCCCATGTTCAAAACAGATAAACCTTCCTGTGACAGTGACTCTGTCGCCGATCCTTAAATCATAAATATCATTTACGCTGCAATCCGACTCATTGACCCTCAGTATTAAATTGTATTTTTTGAGATTTTTCTGCGAAGAAGCAGATTCAGAAATTAATTCGATGTTTTTGAGATAAAAAGCCGGGTTAAACCCGGAAGAATCTTTTTGATAAACAGTGCCTGCCACTGTGATATCATTGCCGTCAAGTGCCCGGTATGATTCGTCATACCCTCTAGCATAATAAAAAAAAGCCATGATGACAAAAAATATCACAGAGGCGGCAAACACAGGCCGCCTCATACTAATCTTCATTGTTCTCCATTTTATTTATCATCCAATGTGGTAACTATATCTATGTTTTTTTCAAAGACGGAATTGCTGAAAGCCACGGGCACTTCACCGTTTACGAGGATCTGTACCTTCTTTACATAGGAAAGTTCCGTGAGAGAATCCACCAGTGAATAAACTGCCTGATCCATGGATATTCCGTCAATTCCCGTAAGGAATGCGGCATCCAGATTCACATAGCAAATGCCATCGTTTGATGTGACATTTATCACCTTGGTCTCGGGATTTACCGTCGCCTTAAGCTCCTCGATCTGACCGCTTGGTCCTGAGATTATCTCATCCACGATGAACCTCTCCAAAGGAGTGTTGGTGGAATAGTATTTCTCTCTGTAGGCCGCCACAAGTTTTCCCTCTTCGGTGGCAAAATACAGTTTCACCTTCGTAAGCTCGTAGGTATTTATCTCATTTCCGTCATTGTTGATGAACAGATCTGCGTTCATAAGTCCCACCTGCTCACCTGCCGCATCATAATATGCCTCACCGTTTACGGTTATTCCCACAAATCTGATGCCCTCAAGCTGAGTAAAGGTCCTGACAAGGGCTGCCCTTACAAGGACTTCCGTGGTCTTTGAGAGATTCAGATATTCCTCTGAAAAATCAAGTAACAGCTTGCCCTCATCGATGGTGGCCTTTTGGACATTAAATCCAAGAGAAAGAGGGGGCTTGTACTGCATCTTTTCAGGGACTGTGCCAAGATATTCCTCCACCGCCTTTAACTGCTCCCCCAGAGAAGTCTCCGGAAGAGGCTCACTGTGGGACTCAATGGATGTCTCCGTCTGGTTAAGGCAATACACCTGTATGGTATTTTCATAATATTCCTGCTTGCTGCCACAGGCCGAGAGACTAACAAGCGCCACTGCAAGGACAGCAAAAAAAATATTCTTTTTCATAAAATCTACCTGTATCAATAAATTTTAGTTGCTTACATGGATAAGAGGGATCTTTACCGAAAATACACTGCCCTCACCCTCCTTGGAACTAACCGTGATGGAGCCCTGATGCATGATGACCGCACGCTTTGTGATGGCAAGGCCCAGGCCTGTTCCTCCGATCTCCCTGGAGTGGGATTTGTCCACTCTGTAAAATCTCTCGTAGATATGAGCCAGGGAATCCTCCGGAATACCTATACCGGAATCATGTACCTCAAAGGTAAAATATTGATGGTCCGCATCGAGCACCACCTTCACGGAACCGTGCTCTTTGTTGTATTTGATGGCATTCTCCACGAGATTTGTCATGATAAGTGACATCTTTACTTCATCCACGGATGCAGTCACGCTTCTGTGACTCTCAAATATAAGCTCCACATCCTTTTTGCGGGCGATGGGGCGAAGCCTCTTTAATATGAGCTCCGTCAGTTCATTGATATCTATATCTACAAAATTCAAGGTCTCAACATTTTTGTCCATCTTCACAAGTGCCAAAAGGTCTGTGATTATGCGGTTTTCCCTGTCGATCTCCTGGGTGATGTCCTCCATAAATTCCCTGTAGATCTCAACGGGAACATCCTTTTGGGTGGTGAGGGAATCTGCCAGGACTTTTATGGACGCCATGGGGGTCTTTAACTCATGGGAG
>JAGDCK010000249.1 GCA_017958585.1 Lachnospiraceae bacterium | reverse complement strand
TGCGCAGTTTCTGTATTGAAGGACAAATGACCTAACAGAAACAAGGAGAAATACTCCTGCCATTCCTGCTGCCATTATTGATTTTATTATTCTGAATCCATCTTTTTGCTCGTCTTTTGAATCCGGTCTGTTTAATGCGATCAAAATCAGCATAGAAATATGGCAGATCGCAAGGGGCACCATGATCCTTACAGGGAACCTCCCTATATAATATAAATATCCCCAGGCCAAAAGCTTTGAAACTTCAAGTGTAAACAGAAGAAGGAGATCTAAAAGGCTCTTTTTTAATATGGCGGAAACTATGACTATGGCCACACATAAAAAAGTTATCTTTTGAAGGCCCCAGTCAAGACCTGCGTTTAAAAATACGGATCTTACTATTCCGGGGTAATCCTTTGGACTTTGATCCCTCTTTGCCAGATAGTCATTTACGTCACTGACCATCTCTGATGAATTGTCCCAGCTGTAATTTAAATAATATCTGTAGGCGTAGTATTCTGTGTCCGTCACATTGTTTTTATCAAGGATCTCTCTTATCTCATCCGCCTCAGGCGATATGTGATAGTCAAACCATGCAGATCTGGCATCATTGGTTTCAAGTGCCTGCTGCCATGTTTCTCCGCTATAGGAAATCCTGTCAGCGACAAAGCCAATGCAGATCACAAGGGCAGAAATAATAAGCGCAGGAGCCACGCGGTTAATCATGTGCTTTACAAGAGGCTTCTTTATCAACAAGGCACCTTTTAAAGTGAATGCAAAATACATCATAAAGCCTGTTATCTGCACGATCTCCATGGACTCAGGGCGAACGCCGTAAGAAACCGCCTCGCATATGAAAAATGCAAGAAGATCCCTTTTTCTTCCGCTTCCGACGATCAATATCACAAAGCCAAGGACAGCCAGCATTATGCCAATGGACGTGTATTGAAAAAACACATTTAGCCTAAGCATCAGACCTAACACGGATAAGCCCAAAGCCAGTCGGCAGACGTAACCTGCAATACTTTTTGCTCCCGCCGTGATCCTGTTTAAGATCCCGTAATTAGCCGTCACATACAGGAACAGATTTATGATCCCGTACCAGCCGACAGCAGGGAAAAGGTCATATAAGCATTTAATAGGAAAAGCGTAAAACAACCCTGTGTATATGGTTCGAAATGAAGGCTCTCCCGTAAACCAACCCGCCAGCATGCCGTTTATAATGTAATCATCGTTTGTTTCATACCAGAATCCGATGCGGCTTCCGATCACAAAAAACATGGCGATCACCGGCAAAAGTTCTACGATAAATCTCCATCTCTTAAATTTTTCAAACCCGGGATCGATGGTCATTTGTCTCTCCTGTTTAGTGGCGGATGTATTTTCTGAGAACCGTTACTCTGCTTTTTATCGCTTCCAAAGTTCTGTCAATGTCAGCTTCTGTTGTAAATACCGAAAAGCTGAATCTGATGGTGGATTCAAGTCCTGCCTTGTCAATACCCATGGCGGTAAGTGTTGCCGAAGGCTGCGGCTTGTGGGATGAGCAGGCGCTTCCTGCGGAAACATAGATTCCCTCATCCTCCAGAGTGTGAAGCATTACCTCACTTCTGACTCCTATGATTGAGAGGCTCACAATGTGGGGCGCCGTCATCTTTATGGACTCCATGTCCGTCTTGTTGTCCACAAGGCCGTTTAATCTTAGATCCTCCAGCCCTGAAAATAAAATACCGTCTATGAATCTCTTTTTTAAGGAATATAATCTGTCGATGTCCTCATCGTATTTGTCGTAGAGCATCTTTGCAGCCAAGGCCATTCCGGCAATGCCCGGCACGTTTTCAGTACCGCTTCTAAGGCCTTCCTGCTGCCCGCCACCGAATATGATGGGCTTTATCTTTATCTTTTCATTTATATATAGGAAACCAACGCCCTTGGGACCGTGGATCTTGTGCCCGCTCACTGACAAAAGGTCGATGTTCATCTTCTTTGGTCTGATGATGTCCTTTCCATAGCCCTGAACCGCATCAACATGAAAGATTATGTCCTTGTCGATCTTTTTGATGAGAGCTCCTGCCTCTGCTATGGGCATGCGGCTTCCCACCTCATTGTTGGTATGCATGATCGATACCAATATGGTCTCGGGGGTGATGGCCTTTTCAAGGTCCTCAAGACTTATCCTGCCCGATGCATCCACCGGCAGATATGTGACACTAAATCCCTGCTCCTCCAGATAGTGCATGGTATTTAAGATCGCGGGATGCTCCACCGAGGTGGTGATCAGATGCATTCCCTTTCTCTTATTTGCAAATGCGCATCCTATGAGAGCCAGGTTGTCAGACTCGGTTCCGCCGGATGTAAAGAGGATCTCCTTTGCATTTACTTTTAATGTGGAAGCGATGGTCTCCGCAGCAGCCTTTACAGCTTTTTCCGCCTCGAATCCGCACTCGTGCATGCTGGAGGGATTTCCGTACTCTTCCGTCATTTTCTTTGAAACAATGGCAGCCACCTCGTCAAACGCCCTTGTGGTTGCCGAATTATCCAGATATATTCCCATTTTTATCTCCGTTTATAGACATTCATTAAAAAACGACCATTATCCCTGTCATTTTTTCTCTGCCTTCACAAAAACAAGTCTCATCGCAGTGGTAAAAACCCTTGCAATGCCTATTATACTACGGTTTCAACTTAAAAAAGTATATACATATAAAGGTTTTTTGTAAAGCGGACTTTATCGTTAAGGATACGTTGATTTTTCGCATAAAAGAGATTAAAATAGAGTTGGTAAATTTTATACCGACTTAATAAAACATTACAGGGAGGATTTTACAAATGAAGAAGTATCTTGCAGAATGTATCGGAACAATGACTTTGGTACTCATCGGCTGTGGTACCGCAATGCTGGTTGGATGTGATGCGGCAAGCGGTTCGGGGTATCTGCTCACAGCTCTCGCATTTGGTCTTACCATCGTGGGAATGGCTTATTGCGTCGGAAACATTTCCGGCTGTCACATTAATCCCGCTGTCAGCCTGGGCGTACTCATAAGCGGCGGTATGGATGTAAAAGACTTTATCGGATACGTGATCTCTCAGTGCATCGGCGCTCTTTGCGGCTCGGGACTCCTCGCTCTGATCTTTGGTCTCGGCGGTGTCACAGATAAGACCGGCGGCTTTGGTTCAAACGGTCTCGCAGGCGTGAACGGTAATGCACTTGCAGGGCTCATCGTTGAGATCCTTCTCACATTTATATTTGTACTCACGATCCTGGGCGTTACTTCAAAGAAAGCTAACCACGGATCATTTGGCGGAATCGTCATCGGCTTTACTCTGGTACTGGTTCACATCCTGGGAATCGGACTTACCGGTACAAGCGTTAATCCCGCAAGAAGCTTTGGTCCTGCGCTTGTAGCTTTGTTTGCAGGAAATGCGGCACCC
>JAGDCK010000248.1 GCA_017958585.1 Lachnospiraceae bacterium | reverse complement strand
GGCTGAGCCAGGCATTCCCAGCCAGGTGGCGCCCACGTCTTCCCTCATGAAAGGATAGTCCCAGAAATGGTAGTTTGCGCACGGGTTTCAACCTGCTCTGCGGTATAGCTTTTGATTTCTTCAAACATTTGTAAATCCTCCTAAACGTAATTTTGTTTGTAGTTTCCTGCGTTCCAACTCAAGTGCTTTAAGTCGCTCCGCTTCGATCTCGGCAATCACTCCGTCACTGAGATTCCGCACTGATATTGTGGTTGCATCGTTTGCCGGGATACTCACAGCCGAAACATCGTAGACCTTGCCGACAGCCTTGATTGTTCTCAATTCAAGTGTTCTGCCATCTTCCATCTTGGAATCTGTCCACTCTGCATCTCTGACCGTGTACCCGTAGCTCATTTTGGTGGTATAACCACCCTTTATCTCCTGATAGAGCTGATTTCCTATCTCGGTACCGCCTAAATCAGCTTCTATCGCAAGACCTCTCTCATCTGGGATGATCGCAAGGGTATTGTTTGATGTCCTTGCAAAGACCCTTCCTTCGTGGTTGTACTGAAAAATCACATCCGACAGGTCAGCCTCGTCAAAGGCCCGGCTGTCTACCTGTTCCTGGATAACCACATCGATCCCGTCATACAATGTGTACGGAGTATCAAAAACGGAAGCATAGCCATTGACCATCTTCCGTTCTTCTGTGTCATTATTCTCGTTTTCTACAACTGCAAGAGTGAAATCCCTATACTCTCGTTCATTTGGTTTCATTGGCATCGCTTATCCCTCCTAAATCTTCCCTGGCACTCTTATACTCACCGCGGATAGTTCTCACATCGCCATCTTTAACAGGTGCATAGTTAAACAGCTCTCTGGCTTCGTTTATGCTCATGACTCCCCTGTCAAGCATCTGCTGTGCAAGTGATACTTTTGATGTGGTAGTCATGTACTGTAATCTATTTGCGTTTGCAATAAAAAATGACCCTTGCGCTCTCTCACGTTCTGAGAAGATTGCCTTGGTCATTGCTTCGCTGAACTGTATTGCAAAAGGCTCAACCGCACCATTGAAAAATGCATCGAGATCATCGCCTGTTGCTTCGTTCTTCAGTATTTTGTCATTCACACCAAAATAGCGGAACACATTGTCATTTATCTGCTCCCTCTGGTCAGGATCTACTGTCGGAGCATTTGCCTTTACCTGTTGGATGTTTTGATAAGTATTCGGGAAAAGAAGCAGGCCGCCACCCTGTGAATCCTTTGTCAAATTCTCCTGGCTAAATCTCTGTCGCTCTTTCGACAAATCCTCGGCCTTACTGAAGTTATTTACCTGCGCTATGAAGCGATAACTTGCAGCATTCTTTACCGCATCCTCAATACCCTGATTCTGAATTTCCATCAGCTTCATCGTTTCATCCAGCGCATTGTTGGGATCACCGAAAAAGTCATCCTTGTACTGATATTTGTTTAATATCGCACACTGTTTAAGCTCAACTGCCGCCGTTTCGCCATGAGTAAAGCGATATCTCAGCCATGGCTCGTTTTTATAGCTGACAATTTCGGCCCTTTCAGGTAAAACAGGATAATACCCGGTAATGTTCAGCCCTTCATCAAAAACAGGCACCACAAAAGCCGTATTCTGCACATCCAAAATGGTTGAAGTCCTATAAAGGAACTGCGACCATGTCTGCCACTGGTTCGGCCCCTGTCTGAGCTTTGACTGAAGTTGTGGTTTTGAACTGCCTACAATTTCGGCCTTTAACTTGGATATGTGCCTGGCCCTTGCATCGATTGCAGCCCGGATCAACTCAATTTCATATATTTCGCCATTGTGAGTGGCAAAAACAGGCTGATAATTTCGCAAAGTATAAAAATAACCTTGCGAAGTATCCGATGCAGCTTCAGATTTACCTTTTTTCGGTCTAAAAATCTTGTCAAATAAAGAACTCATAGTATTTTCCCTAAATATTTATAGTTACTCGTTGACCAATCTATCTCCCAGCTCATCCCACCACTTCTGACGGACACAAAAAGCATCTGCCATAGCTGCGCATCCATCAATGTGGTCTTTGGGATTGAGCTTTACCAACTTTCCCCTTCCGCGTTCTGTCGACATCTTGATTGCCGAATTAAGCAGGTGAACCTTTAACAAGTCATTATCACCGCAATGAACCCGACCGTCTTTCATCAGACCTTCCATCTCCTGAAGGACTCCCCACAGGTTTTCGCCCTGATATACGTCATCACATCGGAATCCGTATCGCTCCATATCCTG
>JAGDCK010000247.1 GCA_017958585.1 Lachnospiraceae bacterium | reverse complement strand
CCGCTTACATGATCCAGCACCTCAGGAACCTCAGGCTCCGTAACGGTGGGAATCTCGCCGTAGATCTTGTTTATCTTATTGTAAGAAGCAATTGCACTGGCAAAACTGTTGGTAAGCCAGCCCAGCATCTCCATGGGCCACACGATATTGTTGGAATAAGCAACAAAAGCTGAAACCTGTCCGAGAGTCATGGAGCCCTTCACATAGAAGTACCCACCGAGTAAAAGTACCAGGAAGGGAACTATCCTTGAGATAAACTGGAAATAAGGATAGTATTTGACGAAGGTTTCGGTTTCTTTGATCTGGAGCTTGCAGTAGTTCTCATTGTGCTCCTTAAATTTCTGGATCTCATATTTTTCCCTGGCGAAGGCCTTGACGGTCCTGACACCTCCGATGTTTTCTTCCGCCGTGGTGTTTAAAACGGCGTTTTCTTCGGAAATATCGTCGTAAACCTTGTCCAGTTTCTTTTCAAGGATAATGGCAAGGGTGGCGCAGGTGATCATGGCTGCCACGGGTATGATGGTGATGATGGGATTTAACCGCACCATGCAATACATGATGATGAGGGTATGTACCGTAACTTCGATAAGGAGCATGGATACATAGGAGATAGCATCCCAGATACGGTCCACATCGTCTTTGATACGGGCCATGATCTCACCTGTGTTGTTTTTGTCAAAGAAAGAGGTGTCGAGGCTTTCCACGTGGACAAACAGGTCACGGCGCAGGCGCTGTGCCACATCCACGGAAGAAGAGTCAAACATGTATTCCTTGACATACTGGAAGATAAAACGTCCCACTCCGATAAGGAGTATCCCTGCCAGCAGGAAATTGACGTTTGAATAATCCTTACCCAGGATCACGTCGTCCACGATATGCATAACGATCCTTGGGGAAAGCATATCAAGTGTTACCGATATAAGAAGAGCACAAAAGCCAACAATCAGGAGCCGTCTGTTCTTATACATGTACTTTTTGATCTTGAATTTAGGATTAAGTTTAACCCGCTCGCGCGGGGCCTTTTTTTCTTTTTGTTTCTTTTCTGTACTAATGGTTATCACCCCTTATATGTATCTCATCCGGATATGGACTAAGCTTTGGTTCCGCCCGTCTTTCATAAACGCAATGGCCATTTTCCTCGTCGCAATGACAAAAAAATCCCGGTAGATATAAACCTACCGGGATAGTATAAAGCATGCACTTGTCTACAAAAGATCAGCAGTCCATGAGTCCGGAGGCAACGATTAAAGTAATGTTTAACTCGGTGTTTTTAGATCTTAAAATCATCATTTCGTTCCTCCTTTCTTGTGTGCTTGGTTAACAGTTACTGAACACGACTACATTAACCCACTGATTTGTGATTGTCAAGCACTATTTTTTGACAATTTAAAAACCAACATGGAAAAAGCACGAGAAAATCAAGTATTGTCGCGGTTTATAAAGTACTGTTTTCTGTAGGTACTGGGGGTTACTCCGTAGCGATCTTTAAATCTTGTCATGAAATAAGAAGGAGAGTTGTAGCCAAGGTTCTCGGCTATCTCCGCCACAGTCCTGTCGGTTTCCTTGAGCATGTTCGCTGCAAGCTCCAGCTTGACGTCGGCCACGAACTCCGAAAAGTTCATGTTCTCGTTCTTTTTAAACAAGCGGCTTAAGTGGGCGTAACTTACGTTAAAATGCACGGCGATATTCTGAAGCGTAACGGTTGATACATTATTCTTGATGTATTCCTTGACGTTGCGGATCAGGTCGCCCTCAAGATTTACGGTGTGGAATACGGGATATTTCTCCACGTATTTCTCAAGATCGTCCATGAGCATGTCGATAAAGTGGGCCGCATCCTCGAAGGAAGCAAGGTATTCTTCAAAGCCTATCTCGTAGGAAGGTCCCGGCATGTCGGGATTAGCGTAGAATTCACGAAGGGCCAGATAGGTGTCCACCAAAAAATCGTACATGGAACGATAGGAATAGCGAAAATCCGTGTGTATGATCCTGGCAAACATGTCACGGCGGTCCGTAAGGACGGTCAGGGCTTCATCGAGTCTGCGCTCCTTTAAAAGATCAGTAAATTCCGTTGAATTGATGGGATAGGGCGCCATCTCGCAATCCTTGAAATAAAAGGCACGGATCTTCTTGTTAAAGCCGAAGATAAGAGAGTAGGGAGGCATGCCCATAAGGAAGTTCATGTCTTCGAAAACCTCCTCGGGATTGGGCCGGGCCAGAGCATAGTAAATATTGAAGTCGATGTAATTGGTATTTGAGTACAGCAGTGTCTTTATGAACTCGCAGATAACCCGGATATCGTTGTTCTCATAGTTTAAGTAGCATACAAACTTACCCTTGGCGGATTCCACGGGCTTAAGGAAGTAGTGGATGTTGGAGATCACGAAGACCTGGGTGCAGGTGTACATGATGGTCTTGAACTGAGGCTCGTAGTCCTCGGGGAATTTGTCCCTTGTGTACCTGGATTCCAAAAGAAAACCTGCATAATTTGAAAACCGACAACCTGCAAGGTAAGAATCGTAGCTGTCGGCTTGTTTGTTGGATTGTGTTGTTTTGGTTGAATTGTTTACTGTTTCGCTGGGGACAATCTTTGCCTTTCCACGAAACAGGTCAAAAAAGGTTGGTTTCTTGCTCATGTTTTTTACCTGATATCAAAATAATAATATAAATATCAAAAAAAAGCAATTACAGTTTTGATTCATAATCAAATAATTAAACCTATATCAAATATGTTTTGTTGAACAATTTTACCTCGAAAAGTAGAATGAAAATGTAAAATTAATATCAAAATGCGTACAAAGTGACGAAGAAACCATTCGAAACTGTACATATTGAACAGTTGGAGGTAACAACTTGAGAAAGAACGGTATGTCAAACTTAATCAGAAGAGGCACGGCAGCATTCCTTGTGACTGCCATGACCCTGGCTCAGGCTTTCTCTGCGTTCCCTCTCAGATCATATGCCGCAACGGGAGACAAGTTAAAGGATAAGTACACCGGTTTTGAAGGTGTGTCCATTGACTGGAAGTACGGATCACAGACTGAAGGAAACTACAGAGACTATATTTCAGGCTACAGTGAGTCCGACTATGCCAAGAACGATGTCTCCGTGTCCATCGATACCGCAGTGGATGTTAACGGCAACACCCTTACGGTTTCCGACCACGAGGGAAGACCTGCGATCCTTGCAGACCGGAGTTCCGAATATGTTCTTTTTACCGTGGATGTGCCTGCCGAGGGTCTCTACAGATTAAAACTTGACTACTATCTTAAGTCCGGTTCCTCCGATGTGGGCAAAAGGATCGTCTACATCGACGGAAGCGCCCCCTTCGTTGAGTGCTCCGACATCAAGTTCCCCCGTTTCTTTAAGGATGCGGGCGAGCCTGTGGCAAACTCCATCGGCGACGAATCCCGTCCCCAGCAGGTGACCATCGACGGATGGCGCAGCGCATTCATGGAGGATACCTCCGGTAAATACGAGGAGCCCT
>JAGDCK010000246.1 GCA_017958585.1 Lachnospiraceae bacterium | reverse complement strand
TCTGGCTACTCTCGAAAGAGACGGTGGTGAATGGGTGTATGATGAGGGAAGCGGCAGACTTTATCACGGGGAAGATGAGATTACCGTAGACCTTTTCAATGATGTTAATCAAAGTCAGGTACCTGTTTTTCATACTATTTTCAAGGATGATCTGCGAGTGCTCACAAATATCAAAAAAGAGGATGGCACTTATGCAGTCGGCACCACAGCTGATCCTGAGATATTTAAGCAGGTAAAAAGCGGAGAAACATTTACAAAAAACGGTGTGAAGATCCTGGGTCAGAGTTACACCGTCTGCTATGAGCCGATCTACAACGGTACGGAATTCTGGGGAATGATGTTTACCGGTGTCAGTCAGTCCATGGTAATATCTGAGGCTATGAGGCTTATCTTAGCCATCGCTATTTCAATGGCAGTGGCTCTTATAGCAATTGTGATCATCTCGGGTCGTTTGTTAAAGAGGCTTTCAGACAGGCTGATAAAAGAGATCGATGGCAGCAGGGGACAGCTCATTGATTTCTCGGACAGCATTCAGGAAATTTCCGGAAAAACAGCAGTTGAGACGGCGGATATCACCACGGCCATGAACAGTGTGGCGGCGGGTGCGACGGCCCAGGCTGCGGCAACTCAGGAAGCCATGACAGCAACCGAAGACTTCACCAGAAGTCTGGATGCGGTAAATGAACAGATCAGAGAGAGCGGAGAGTATTTAAAAAAGATAAACAACTATGCCCTGGATTCCGAGGATGCCATGGTGCAGTTGAACAAAAAACTTGAGGACAACAACGCGATCGTTGAGAGCATCTCCAGAGACATTGAGGAAGGCGTGAAGAACACAATGAACGCCAAGTCGATCGTAAAGACCATCGACAATCTGGCATTCCAGATAAATCTCCTTGCTCTTAATGCTTCAGTGGAGGCAGCCCATGCCGGGGAACTTGGGCTTGGATTTGCGGTTGTTGCCGAGGAGATCAAAAACCTGGCGGCAAATTCTGCCAGATCTGCGGCTGAAACGGCGGATATCATCGGTGAGATCGTTGATACCATGCAAAAGACCAAGGATTCAAACGATGCCCTGGTAGCAGGTAACGACGAGCAGATAAAGAAGGCCGAGGTCGTGGTTGAAAAGATGGATGCCATGAAGGCAGGAGTCAGAGAGATCGAGGAGAAACTTGACAATATCAGCGAAAAGTCCGCTTCCATTCAGGTGGTAAAGGGCGAGCTGGTAAAAGTCGTTCAATCCCTCTCATCAACCGCTCAGGAAAATGCAGCTGTGTCTGAGGAGGTTTGCGCTTCGGCAGAGACAGTGGGAGCAGATGTGGACAAACTCTCTAAGAGACTTTCGGAGATAAATGACATCTGCAACAAGATGGAAGAAGTGGTGGATTTCTACGGAAGAGAGTAGGATCAATTAAATAAAACAAAACTTGGAGGCAGTGTCTTGGTGGAAATTTGGAATCGAATTATTATCCGATGCATGAATTTTCTGGGAAAGGCACTGCCTTTAAATATTGCAGAATTTCAGCGTGCGGAGAACAGGACAAACTGGAAAGAGGGAGGCAGAGGCTATATCATAAACCAAAGCGCCTTAAAACATCTTTTTTACGGCAGGGAAAATGCTTTGACCGGGAAGCTTTTCTTGGGAGGAAACCCTCTGACTGCAGCCACAAACAGCTGTGAAGTCATTGCGGTATACAACTGCCTTCTGTATTTTGGTTTTGAACCGGACTTCACCGAACTTTTATATGAATTTTCAAAAAAAGGCATAGTCCTTGGGGGCGTCTTTGGTACTTCTCCCAAGTCCCTTATAAACTTTTTAAAAAATATGGGCTTTGACACGGAAACTTTTGTGGGCAGTCACGCCCTGAAATATGCAAAAGATAATGGGCAGGCAATCGAAAAAACTGACGAAGCCTACATACTCTTATCCTACAATGAGGGTCATAATCCGTTTAAAATGATCCACAGCATGTGCATCATTCCGAGGGAGGGCGGCTTCGTAAGGCTTAATGACGGAAAACACAGGGTGGTTTTTTCATCCCTTTTTGATGCCATAGATTCCTATGTGGACGGCAGGGGGAAGCCTTTACTTTTGATCAGGATTAAAAAAAGTGATAAATCCTGATAAACAGTCAAAAGATCAATACAAAACCCGAAAATGAAATTCAAAACAAAAACAAAAAATGAAGCCGGAAATGAGTTCGGAAATGTGACCTGAAGGGCCCGGAAATCTGAATGAAAAAATTTTTCTGAAATCAAAGAGAAAATACTTTTAAATTACAAAAAATAAGATTTTTTACTTGTAATAGTGTTAATATTTTCATATAATTTAAATAAGTATACGTAGATTTGTTTGATTATGATTTTGACTATGTTTTTAAATGGCAAGGGGATAATTTAAGAGCAGAATTAATTCGTTTGAAAACATATGTAAACGGTAATTCGGACGTTCGTTTCCCCGAGTGGATTCGTGCGTCTTTTTATTTTAAACATTTAGCTTTACCGCATTTTAAATGAATCACTTTGCAAAAGATGCGATTCTTCGCGCTTTGCAGGTGTTGATAATCTGAGCCGCGCAGCAACTGAAAGTTGCAACTTAGAATATAGGCAAACGGCCGTGAGGAAAGGTGGTGATAAAGTGGAACGACAGGAATTATTGGATCAGGGATTTACCGATGCCCAGATTGAGCAGATCGAAGAAGGAAAAGCCTTAAGTTTAAATGTTTCACTTTATTCAAACCCCGAGTACGACCCTATTCAGATGCGTGAGATCAGGCTTGGATTGCAACACAGGATAGATGCGGCAAAATATGCCGATCCGAAGTTTGACTGGCTGCAGATGGAGCAGATCAGAAAAGGTCTTGAGCATGCGGTGGATGTCAGTATCTACCTGGATCCTGCTGTTGAAAGCTCCAAGATGCGAGAGATCAGAAAGGGTCTTGAGCAGGGCATGAATCTGGTGCATCTTACCAAGTATTCCACCCCGATCCTCAGAGAGATCAGAAAAGCCCAGGCCCAGAATGTGGACATATTAAGATATGTGGATGAGAGATATGATGCGGATCAGCTCCACGAGATCGCTATAGCTCTAAAAGCCCATATCAAGATCGATGATTTTATAAACAATCAATTTACATCCCCCTCCATTGCCCAGATCAGAGAGGGTATCGCTGAGGGTGTGGACGTTAAATCCTATGCAACTCTGGAATACAGCTGGCTGCAGATGAGGGAACTCAGGCTCGGTATGGAGAACCGAGTCGACACCTCCATATATGCAAGTCCCTTCTACAGCTGGGAGCAGATGCGTGAGATCAGACTGGGCCTTGAGGAAGGTCTGGATGTATCGGACTATGCAAAGCTGATCTACCCCACCAATGAGATGCGTCGCCGCCATGAGGAACTGAAAAAGAAGTTCAGGATCGGCGAGGAGGAAAGAGAACCGGAAACTCCCGAGGAGATGACAAGAGCTCTCCTTGAGGCTGAGAAAAAAGCCGAGGAGGAGGCAAAAGCCGCTGAGGAAAAGGCAAACGAGGAGGAAGAAACCTCCGCCCGGGTTCAGGAGAAGGTTGAGGGCGTAGAGGAAGCCATAAGCGAGGCCGAGGCCCTTCGCCGTGAGGCAAAGGAAGCCATTCACCTTACCATGGACGGAAATGCCATGACGGTATATTTTACGATCCCCAGAAAGAGAAAGGTCGAGTGGGGAGAACTCAGCAAGCTTTTAAAGGAAAATGAGGTTACTACCGGTATCAACCGTGAAAAACTTAATGAGATAATAGAAGGAAAATATCAGCCAAACGTCCCGATCCTGGTGGCAGAGGGCAAGATGCCTCACAAGGGGGCGGACGGATTCTATGAATTTTTCTTTTCCATGGAGCAAAAGCATAAGCCAAAGATAAATGAGGACGGCTCCGTGGACTACAGGAATGTGCAGTGGTTTGAGACTGTGGAAGCGGGACAGCTCCTTGCTTACTACCACTCCGCGGAGAATGGCGAACCCGGATACAATGTAAAGGGCGAGACCATTCCTGCCATAAAGGGTATGGAGCAGAAGATGCTCACCGGAAGCGGTTTCACGCTGGATGAGGACAGAAAGACCTACCGCGCCGAAGAAAAGGGCATGGTTAGCTATACGGATTTCAGACTGGTCATCACAAAGCATTTGAAGATGCCGGATTGCAACAAGGGAAATCTGGAATTCGACGGAAGCGTGGAGATCGACGGCGTTGTGGAAAACGGCGTAAAGATAAAGGCCACCGGAGACATAGTAATCAACGGAAATGTGGGAAATGCCATCATTGAGAGCGTTAACGGCTCCGTAATGCTAAAGCAGGGAATGAACGCCGGAGGAAACGGATATATCAAAGCCGCAGGGGATGTGACCGCAAGGTTTTTGGAGAGTGTGGAAGTGGTCGCAGGCGGAGATATCAAGGCAAATTCCATCATGAACTGCAACTTAAAGGCCAGGGGCAAGGTGGATTGCGCCATGGCGATCGTGGGCGGAATGGCTATCGCGTCAAAGGGCTTTGTCCTCTTTAACGCAGGCAACAAAGCCGGTATAAAGACCATTGTCAGACTCGAACTTGACGATCATATCAAGGCTGAAAAGATCAGATGCCGCGAGGTTGAGAAGCGTATAAAGAGCGAACTTGCGGTTCTCACAAAAGCCTATGATGAGATGAAGATAAAATATCCGCCTGAAGTCAGAAACACCATGGAACTGTTTTTGAAGGTGGAAAATGCGATCTATACAAAGCAGAAACAGCAGGATGAACTTATAAAGATCGCCGGGGAGATACAGGCAAAGATCAATGAGCAGGAAGCTGCGAAGATTTTCATAAAAGGAGAGGCCTTTGAGGGATCCCTTGTGGATATCGACAGATTAAGGTGGTACGGAAAAGGTCAGTACAATATCATTTTGAAGCAGCATAACGGCTCCATCGACTGCAGCTACAATATTTAAGGGCATGGGTACTTATCATGAGAGACATTATTTTGCTGGCAGATGCCGGAGAGTTTAACAGAATACTTTTGAAAAATGTTTTCAAGGAAGAATTTAAGGTTATGGAGAGCGGACTGGGAGCCGATACCATCGCCATTGTGGACGCCCACAGCGACTCCATCGCGGCGGTGCTTTTGGATCTGTCCATGCCTGACATGACCGGAGAAGAGATCCTCCTGGATTTTTCAAACAAGGGATACCTGTCACAGTTTCCCGTGGTGGTGATCGCCACGGATCAGACAATGGACAGGATCGAACAGTGCTACGAACTTGGCATCAGCACCTATATCAAACGTCCCTTTAAGCCCAATATCGTAAAGCAGGGCGTAAAGAGGATGTGCGAGATCTATTATCAGAAAAACGATTACTTTGACAAACTGGGAAAAAGCGCCGTGACATTAAAGAGCCAGATGGCACTTTTACAGACCCAGGCGGAGGAGATCAAGAAAAACAACGACAAGATCCTGGAGGCCATCGGTACCATTGCCGAGTACAGAAATATGGAGAGCAGCTCCCATATTCAGAATGTGAAGGTCTACACGGGGATCCTGGCCACACTCATAATGGAAAAATATCCCGAGTATGAACTAACTCCGGAAAAGGTGCGTATCATCGTTTCCGCCAGCGCCCTTCACGATGTGGGCAAGATCGTGGTGCCTGACAGCGTGCTGTTGAAACCGGGAAAACTTACAAAAGAAGAGTATGAACTCATGTGTTCCCATACGCTCAGAGGCTATGATATAATAGACAGAATCAACGGTGCCTGGGACGAAACCTACGGAATCTACTGTAAAGAGATCGCAAGATCCCATCATGAAAGATATGACGGAAAAGGCTATCCCGAGGGACTTGTGGGGGATGCAACTCCCATATCCGCTCAGATCGTAGCCATCGCAGACTGTTTTGACGCGCTCTTAAGCGACAGGGTTTACAAGGCGGCATGCGAATTCGGTGAGGCTTTCAGCATGATCATCAGAGGCGAGTGCGGTGTATTTTCGCCAAAGCTTACCGAGTGCTTCAGAGAGAGCAGACCAAAGCTTCGTGAGTATTACAACAGGATCCACGGTATCGAGGGAACAGAGGATAACGAGGAAGACCCCGACATGGATGATGACTAAGATTAAGGAGATTTTTGAATGGGAAAATATAATTTAAAAGACTATGCCGATCTGGCAAGACAGGCTGCGGCTGAGGGAGTGGTACTCATAAAAAACGCGGACAGTGTCTTACCTTTAAAGGGCAATGAAAAGATAGCCCTCTTTGGCAGAACCCAGTTTAACTACTATAAATCCGGAACAGGTTCCGGTGGTCTGGTGAATACCAGATATGTGAAGGGTATATATGAGGCCATAAAGGAGGATTCGGATTTTCAGTTAAACGAAGATCTGCGTCATACCTACGAGGAGTGGGTAAAGGACCATCCCTTCGACAAGGGTATCGGATGGGCCAGCGAACCCTGGTTCCAGGCTGAGATGCCCGTGACAAAAGAACTTGTAAAAAAAGCAGCAAACGACTCAGAAGTGGCCGTTGTCATAATCGGAAGAACCGCAGGTGAGGACAAGGACAGCAAAGCGGAAGCCGGAAGCTACCTCCTTACCGACAGTGAGAAAGAGATGCTTGAGAATGTGTGCGGAACTTTTGATAAGACAGTGGTCATATTAAATGTGGGCAATATCATCGACATGAAGTGGATGGATGAATATGATCCTTCCGCTGTTTTGTATGCTTGGCAGGGTGGCCAGGAAGGGGGACTTGGAGTCCTTGATGTGTTAAACGGAACAGTTTCCCCCAGCGGAAAACTCACGGATACCATCGCCCTTAACATTGAAGATTACTTTACCACCAAATATCACGGAGGCAAGGAAAGCAATATCTACGCCGAGGATATCTATGTGGGATACAGATATTTTGAGACCTTCGGAAATAAAAATGTGCTTTATCCCTTCGGATACGGTTTAAGCTATACCACATTTTCAAAAAAGACAGTGAAGTTTGTAAAAAACGGATCTGACTTCGAGATCGATGTGGAGGTTGAAAACACCGGCAAGGCAGCAGGAAAGGAAGCGGTCCTTATCTACGTTTCCGCTCCCCAGGGAAAACTTGGCAAGGCTTCAAAAGTCCTTGTGGGATTTAAAAAGACAAAATGTCTGACTCCCGGTGAAAAGGAAATTCTTCACATTGATGTAAAGGATTATTACTATGCTTCCTACGATGACAGCGGTGCGACAGGTCACAAGAGCAGCTACGTATTAGAGGAAGGCAAGTACGAAGTATACGTGGGCTGCGAAGTGGACAGTGCTTCGAAGGAAGCGGAATTTGAGTTAAAAGATATTCAGGTTCTTGAAACATTGAGTGAAGCCATGGGTCCCGTTGTGGATTTTGATGTGTTAAAACCCGGTGAAAAGACAGGGGATGTGTATGTGGAAAGTTTTGTTCCCGCAAGCAAGAGAACAGTTAATCCTATGGACAGGAGAAAAGAAAATATCCCTGCAGAGATTCCCATGACCGGAGATAAG
>JAGDCK010000245.1 GCA_017958585.1 Lachnospiraceae bacterium | reverse complement strand
TCAGGATTCTCCAACAGTTCGATCATGTCTGTAAGGTTTTTGTAGACTTGGAGGGAAGCCATAACCGATACACCATTTCCGAACTTCTCATCTGGATTCCTGCTTACGCCAAGGCCGTCAAGAGCATCATTCCAGTCCCCATAGAGTGCTCTCACACAGTTGGTATTAGAATCCATGTTTCCGCAGAGATACTCCATGATCTTAAACATATGGTCTAAAACCGTATCATCAGAGTCCATCATCTCTACTATCCCGGATTTTTCATCCACTATCCTGCAATATCCGCACTTCTCCCTTAAGAACGAGAAGTCGCCGGTGAGTTTCAAATACGAAGTCACACAATCTATTACCCAACAGCCCTGATCGATAAATTCTCTGAGGTCCATGTGGGGCATCTCACCTTTGTTTGCAGGAAGGGAATACTGTCTGGGGCAGCGTCCCGAAGGATCGATAAAACCAAAGGCCTCAAGCATCTTGTCTCTTGCCTTATCAGGGTTTAAGTATATATATCCCTCAAGGGCCTGGAACACATCCCTTATACCAATCAGGGAGTTGGGGGAAAGCTGCACATAACCCTTTATCTGAGCGCAAAATTCCACCTGCTTAGAGAGGCTCCCGGAAAAGTCGGTCATGACACTGCTCTCAAGCTTTGGAATGGTTGAATTCCGGAACGCCATAACAGTATCATAGGCACCAACATTATTGCCATTACTGCTGTTGTTACCATCGCAACTATTACCATCACCACAACTGTCGTAACAACTTCTCTCATACCCATACTCCGTCACGTTACATGAAAACCCTAAAAGCCTTCTGTAATCGTCTTCGTTTGCATTGGCCTTAGAGTATCTAAGCTCTTCCTGCAAAATCGCCATGCCCCCTGCAGGGATTGTCAGATTAACCTTATCTCCTGCGATGGCATTCTCCGTAAAGGCTGTGACTTTCTGCTCTGCGAATCCGCCTCCTAACACATTCTCTGCATTCGACAAACCATAGTTCATGCCGCCCTTATATAGGGATGAGGACGTGGTCATGCTGTCGCTTACAAGCTTACCCCCATCTGATAAGAGCACGCGTCTGTTTATCACGCCAAAATTCGTGACGGAAACCGTGCGGGAAAGGTCCTCGTTAATCGAAAATACGAAGCAATCCCCCTCCGCAAGAGCGGAGTCCGCACTTGCGGATTCAGTCCTTGCGGATCTAAACCACTTATCCTCCGAGGATTCATAGATACTGTTACGCAGGTATGGATTAAAATATGATGACAAAAATATCTGCTTTTCGCTATCCGTATCGTTAAATACATATACGGAAAAGAGCATGTCATTTGACACTGAGCCACTTACTTCCACGGTGACACAATATGTTACGCCGTCGAATACACTATAGTAATACGCCCTTTTTGGTGAAAAGACGCAGAACCTCTCAGGCACTTCCGTAAGTGAAGGGACTCTTAAAAGTGACACGATCCTGCCTGTTATATCATCTCCGGCGAAAAAAGCGATCTTTGGGTCCTCCCCTGCATTTGCTCTCAGGAAGGGTGAGAACAGGCCGTCGTTTGCATGCATATATCCGGAGGTATACGCCCAAAAATTGTAGCCTTCTTCGCCGTAGGGATATCTCTCATCACCGTCCTCCCTGGGGATACATAAAAAGCTTCCATCCTCAAGTGAAAAAACGGTCTTTGAAAAACCTGTGACTTTCTCTGTTCTTAATTTCTTGTAAAAATCCAGGTGACAAGCGAATTCATTTTTTGAAAATTTATCTAATCTCTCTGTTATCATTTCAGGAAATTCTCCATTAAATCAATAGTGGCATTGCTTACATCCTCGTTTTCCATCTCCGCAAAAATACGAAGCACGGGCTCGGTTCCGGAGAATCTGGCGATGATCCAGCCACCGTTTTTAAAATAGATCTTTAAGCCGTCATTGTATTTGATGCGCTCGATGGGGTAACCATACTCGGGCACAAGTCTGTCCTCAAAGAGGATCTTGTAAAGGCGCTCTTTCTCAGCGGGATTAAAGTGATAATTTCTCTCAACCATCACCATCTTTCCGTATTTTTCATATACTTCATCAAGAAGCTGAGAGAGGCTCTTTCCGGTGACGCTCATAAGTTCTATGATGAGGCCTGCCGCAAAGATACCGTCCTTTCCCCGGATGTGGCCTCTTATTGTAAGTCCACCGCTGCTCTCTCCGCCGATAAGGGCATTTACTTCCTCCATGCCGGCACTGATATTCTTAAATCCCACGGGGACTTCAAGGCATTTCTCGCCGTGGTCTAAAGCGATCTTATCAAGGATGTGGGTGGTGGCGATATTTCTCACCACCGCACCCTTCTCCTTTTTATATTCCAAGAGGTAGTAGTAAAGGAGTATCAAAATCTGGTTCGGATGCACGAACTTTCCGGTCTCGTCTATGATGCCCAGCCTGTCCGCATCTCCGTCTGTGGCAAGGCCTATGTCGTAACCTCGCTCCACCACCATGTCGGAGAGTTTTCTAAGAGTATCCGATGAGGGCGCGGGGAGCTTACCTCCAAAGAGGGGGTCCGTTCTGTCATTGATAACATCCACATCGCACCTTGCTGACATCAAAACTGTCTGAAGACATGTCTTTGACACGCCGTGCATGGGGTCCAGGAGCACCTTCAAACGTCTCTTTTTGATTGCTTCCACATTCAGGCTCTCCAGGATGGTGTCAATATATTCGTTAAAGGGGTCGATGAGTTCGATGCTGCCCTCTTTAACAGCCTCGTCAAAATCAAGGGCTTTTACGTCATCGGCTAAAAGATTTCTACCGATTTCCTCCAGCCTGTCGGTTTCGGATTTATCAGCATCCTGACCGCCCTTTGTCAAGATCTTAATGCCGTTATAGTCGCAGGGGTTGTGGCTTGCGGTTATCATCATTCCGAATTTTAAGTTGTATTTTCCCACAGCGCTCATTACAAGGGGCGTGGGAGCGATCTCGTCTATAAAGAGGACCTTGATGCCGTTTGCCGCAAGGACTTCCGCGCTCCAAATTGCAGCTTTTCTGGATAAAAATCTCCTGTCGTACCCGATGACAAGTGCCTTTTTATCCTTTATCTCCGTGCATTCGTCGATGTATTTAGCCAGTGAGGCCGCAAGGAGATTTATGTTTGAATGGATGAAATCATCGCCTATTATGGCTCTCCATCCGCCGGTTCCGAATTTAAACATAGTAATACCTCAAACTTTCTTTTTAATAACTATTCCTTCACGCTTCCGACAAGTGCTCCGCTTACAAAGTACTTCTGTAAAAACGGATAGATCATGATGATTGGAAGCGTGGTGATCATAATTGCCGCATACTTTATGGTATTTGGTATGGTGGCTTCTCCGGGGGACAGTGCCTTTGCAATGTCCTGACCAAGCTGGGAGTTAATGATGATTCTTTGTAGGAGCACCTGCACGGGCACCTTTTTGTCATCGTTTAACAAAAGCATCTCCCAGAAATATGCATTCCACCTGTCGATGGCATAGTAAAGCGAGATCGCAGCGATTATGGGCTTTGACAGGGGAAGCATTATCTTAATAAGGATCTGAAAATCGTTTGCTCCCTCGATCTTTGCACTCTCCTCCAAGGCATCGGGCAGACTTTCAAAATGTGTTCTGAAAATAATGACATAGAAAGCGCTGATGGCGGGATAAAGCAGGATTCCAAGCCTTGTATCCAGGAGATTTAAATTTTTCATTGTAAGGTAAAAAGGGATCATTCCGCCTCCGAACCACATGGTAAAGGTGATGAAAAGTCCCATGGGCTTTTTTAAGGCCCATCTTTTCTTGGACATGGGGTAGGCTGCCGCAACGGATAAAGCGAGGCTAAGGAGTGTTCCCACAACCGTATAAAAAATAGTATTTAAATA
>JAGDCK010000244.1 GCA_017958585.1 Lachnospiraceae bacterium | reverse complement strand
CTTTAAGGTCTTTAGATTGTTGAGTGACAATATCTTTCCCTTATAATCGATACTGTATTCCTGACCGTAGTTCAGATAATAAACAGCTTCCAAAGTATCTCCGCTGTTTAATTTCATACCTCTTACACCAACGGCAGTCTTTTTCTTTTCAGGGATCTCTTCCACCGAGAACTTAAGGAAAAATCCGTCCTTTGACTGAAGCACCATGTGCTTTTGATCGTAAAGAGGCATTACCGAAATTACCTTATCGCCATCAAGAAGCTTTGTGGCTGCCACTGTCTTCTTTGATACTTCAAATTCTCCGCCGTCAACGATCTTCATATTTGCCTGTGCCGTTACGAACATGAGCTGCTTCAGATTAAGCTCAGACTGACTGGATACACAGACAATATCTTCCTCTGCAGAAGAATAATTGGAAACATTGTCAATGGGAACACCCTTGTCCCTGAATTTTGACATGGGAAGGTCTAAAACCTTTACGGTATGCATCTGACCAAGGTCTGTAAATATGCAGATCTTTCCGTTGTTCTTGCAGAGAACTTTGTACTTGTTCTCGGCATCTGCAGCTTCCTTGTTTCTCTCGTAGGTAGCCATATCCACGATCTTTGCATATCCGAATCTGTCCATGAGAAACATTACGTCCATCACTTCGAATTCTTTTTCCTTGTATACTGCTTCTTCCACGTTGTCTATCTGGGTGCGTCTTTTTCTGTTAAATTCCTTCTTGAAACCGTCAAGCTCGTTCATGATAACGGTGGCCATGGACTCTCTTCTGTCGAGGATATCCTCATATCTGTAGATATTTGCCATGGTCTCCTCGTGTTCATTGATGAGAGCTTCAAGCTCCAATCCGATCAATTTGTAGAGACGCATCTCCAAAATGGCATTAGCCTGCTTTTCTGAAAACATAAGCTGACCGGCCATGATCTTTGACTCTTTTGATTTAAATTTGATGCCATCGGTGATACCGTGAACAAGGCACTCCTTTGCCATGGCGCGGTCTTTTGACCCACGCAGGATCTCGATCACAAGGTCGATGACATTGCAGGCCTTAATGAGACCTTCCTGGATCTCTTTTCGTTCCATCTCTTTTGCAAGGAGGTTGGTATATTTTCTCTTTGCAATCTCGAACTGAAAGTCTACATTGGCTTTTATTATCTGCTTGAGGGACATCGTCTCTGGCCTTCCCTCTGATATTGCAAGCATATTTACACCGAATGTGTCCTCAAGTCTGGTCTTTTTGTAGAGAAGATTTACAAAATTCTCTGCATCCGCATCTTTTCTAAGCTCAATGACGATGCGGATACCCTCTTTTGAGGACTGGTTTGAAATATCCACGATGTCCTGGGTCTTTTTGGACTCGGCAAGGGCTGCCACATCCATCAGGAATTTGGTGATATTTGCACCGATCATGGTATAAGGGATCTCGGTAATGACCACATTGGTCTTTCCGCCCTTTGCCTTTTCAAATTCCACTTTGCCGCGGATCTTTATCTTTCCGGTTCCGGTTTCGTATATCTCAAGCAGGTCGTCCTTGTTTGTGACTATTCCGCCTGTGGGAAAATCCGGTCCCTTTACATATCTCATAAGCTCTCTTACGGATATGTCTTCGTTCAACATATATGCCTTTGTGGCATCGATTATTTCACCGAAATTGTGAGGAGGAATGCTGGTAGCCATACCGACAGCGATACCCTCGGATCCGTTAATAAGGAGATTCGGGATCTTTACGGGAAGCACGGTGGGTTCTTTTTCGGTCTCATCAAAGTTTGGCATGAAATCCACCACATCTTTGTCGAGATCCGCAAGGAAAGCATCCTGTGTGACTTTCTGAAGTCTGGCCTCGGTATATCGCATTGCAGCGGCGCCGTCACCCTCGATATTACCGAAGTTTCCGTGGCCGTCCACAAGGGCCAGCCCTTTTTTGAAATCCTGACTCATTACCACCAGAGCATCATATATGGAGCTGTCTCCGTGGGGATGATATTTACCCATGGTATCTCCGACTATACGGGCACTCTTTCTGTAGGGCCTGTCGTATCTGATGCCAAGCTCGTACATATCGTAGAGAGTACGTCTCTGAACAGGCTTTAATCCGTCGCGCACATCGGGAAGGGCACGGGAAACGATTACACTCATGGCATAATCGATATAGGATTTTTGCATTTCTTCCGAGTATTCGGTTCTGATTATTCTATCTTCCATATTGGGTCACCTTTATGCTAAATCAAGTTCTGCGTCGTGGGCATGATCGTGAATAAATACTTTTCTGGGAGGTACATCACTGCCCATCAAAAGTTCTGTCATCTCGGAGGCCATTCTGGCATCCTCGATCTCAACACGCTTCATCATTCTGCGCTCGGGATCCAGAGTTGTCTCCCACAGCTGATCCGCATCCATCTCACCGAGACCTTTGTATCTCTGAAGGGTAAAGGGACCTTTATGGGTCTTTCTGTAATTCTCCAATGCCTTGTCGTCGTAGAGATATTCCTCCTCGCCCTTTGCAGGCATGGCCTTGTAAAGAGGAGGCATGGCAATATAAACATGACCCTCAAATATCAGCTCAGGCATGAATCTGTAAAAAAGTGTGAGGAGCAGGGTTGAAATATGGGCTCCGTCCACGTCCGCATCCGCCATGATAACGATCTTGTCATAGCGAAGCTTGGATATATCAAAATCATTACCGTATCCTTCTGAAAATCCGCATCCGAAAGCATAGATCATGGTCTTTATCTCGGCATTTGCCAAAACCTTGTCTATACTTGCCTTCTCCACGTTGAGGATCTTACCTCTGATGGGTAGGATGGCCTGATACATACGATTTCTTGCGGTTTTTGCAGAGCCTCCTGCAGAATCACCCTCTACGATAAAAATTTCGCATTTAGATGGGTCTTTAGACTCACAATTTGCAAGTTTTCCGTTAGAATCAAAGGAATATTTCTGCTTTGTCAGCATGTTGGTCTTTGCTTTTTCTTCGTTCTTACGGATCTTTGCGGCTTTTTCCGCGCATTCAATAATGCTCTTTAATGTCTCTAAATTTCTGTCAAAGAATCTGACGATCTCATCGCCGGTAACCTTTGCAACAACCTTTGCGGCATCCTGATTGTCCAGCTTGGTCTTGGTCTGACCCTCAAATCTGGGATCCGGATGCTTTATTGAAACTACGGCAGTGATACCGTTTCTGACATCGGCACCCGTGAAATTCTGATCCTTGTCCTTTAAGATATTTAATTCTCGCGCATAGGAATTAATGACATTGGTAAACTGGGTCTTAAATCCGGTAAGATGTGTTCCGCCCTCTGAGTTATAAATATTGTTACAGAATCCCAGCACATTTTCATGGAATTCATTAACATACTGGAAGGCAACCTCCACAGTGATCCCTTCGCTCTCGCCCTTGAAATAAACCACATCGTGAACGGCTTCGCTGCCCTTATTGATGTCCTTTATAAAACCTACGATACCTTCCGGCTCGTGGAATTTGATCACCTCGGGCTCCTCAAGTCTGTTGTCCGTATAAATAATGGTGAGATTGGGATTAAGATATGCAGTCTCGTGAAGACGGCTCTTTACGTCGTCCTCTTTGAATCTGGTCTTATCAAAGATGGTATCATCAGGCAGGAAATTGATGCATGTTCCCGTCTCTCTGGTCTTTCCCACTACAGGCAAAAGTCCGTTTTCAAGTTCTATTGTGGGTATACCTCTCTCGTATTTATCCTCGTAAATGCATCCGTCGGATTTTACTCTTACAGTAAGTCTGTTGGAAAGAGCATTAACTACGGAGGAACCTACACCGTGCAGACCGCCGCTGGTCTTGTAAGCGTTGTTGTCAAATTTACCGCCTGCGTGAAGTGTGGTAAATACGAGACGCTCGGCACTCATTCCTTTCTCGTGCATTCCAACGGGAATACCTCGTCCGTTATCCTCTATGGTAGCCGAACCGTCGGCCTCAAGGGTAACTTTTATGGTATCGCAATAACCCGCCAGATGTTCGTCCACGGAGTTATCAACGATCTCATAGATCAAGTGATTCAATCCCTTGGTGGATACGCTTCCGATGTACATACCGGGGCGTACTCTAACCGCCTCAAGTCCCTCTAATACTGTGATGCTGGAAGCATCATAATTGTTTGCTTTTGCCATTTTACACTCCCTGATAAAAAAGGATTTCAAAAGGGTAAAAATACCCCAATTCTTTCTGATTATATCATATATTTTGTGGTAATAAAAGAGTATGCCACAAAATAAAGTCGAAAATATGTTCTTTTAATATATTGAAATAGTTAGTCTTATGTATTAAAATATATCCCTTTATATGGATCTGAAGTCCACCTCGAAGGTCTTCATCTCTTCTATCTTTTTCTTTATAAGAACATGATCTTCGTTATTTAGAAGCGGATCTTCTTTTAAGACCTCATCAACCGCCATGTCCGCAGCTTTTAGTGCACCGGCATCAGAAAATACATTTGCGATCTTAAACTCAAAGTCACCGCTTTGGCGCACTCCGAACATATCACCGGGACCTCTTAATCTCATGTCCTCCGATGCAATATAAAAACCGTCATTTGATTTGTTCAGGATATTAAGTCTCTCAAATGTCTTTTCATCATTCTTTGAGCTTATGAATATACAATAGCTCTGTGCATCTCCTCTTCCCACGCGGCCTCTGAGCTGATGGAGGGATGCCAGACCGAATTTCTCAGCGTTTTCAACCATCATGACCGTTGCGTTTGGAACATTTATACCGACCTCGATAACGGTGGTGGAAACCAGTACATGGATCTTTCCTGCAGCGAAGTCCTCCATTATCTCATTTTTTAATGCAGGCTTCATCTGACCGTGAAGGTAAGAGACGATTATGCTGTCCGGTAGCGCCTCCCTTAATTTGTCTGCATAGTCAATGACATTTTCAAGGTCACTCTCTTCACTCTCATTTACCATGGGACAGATCACGTATGCCTGATGGCCTGAAGCCACCTCTTTTTCAATGAATTTATAGGCTTTCTCCCTGTATGATGTGTTTACCACACAGTTTTTTATTGGAAGTCTCTCTGCCGGAAGTTCATCTATGACGGATATGTCCAGATCCCCGTAAAAAATGATGGACAATGTCCTGGGAATGGGGGTTGCACTCATTACGATAACATGAGGCACTTTTCCTTTTCCTACAAAGGATTCTCTCTGCTTTACACCGAATCTGTGCTGCTCATCCGTAACCACAAGGGCCAGATTTTTAAATTCTACCTTATCCTGAATAAGGGCGTGGGTACCTATTATGAAATTAACTTCTCCACTCTTTATCTTTTCCTGTACATCCTTCTTTTCCGAGGCTTTTAAAGAACCTACCAAAAGAGCGGGTTTAATGTTTAGTCCGTATTTTTTTATAAAACTGCAGATCGTCTCATAGTGCTGCAACGCAAGGACTTCCGTGGGAGCCATGAGTGCACCCTGATAACCGTTTGCACATACTTCTATAAGGGATAGAAATGCTATGATGGTCTTTCCTGAGCCCACATCACCCTGGATCAGGCGGTTCATGCATTTGTTGGATGAAAGATCCTCCTTTATTTCGGCCCATACCTTTTTCTGAGCATTTGTAAGTTTATATGGTAAAGCCTCGAGAAGCCTTACGGTATCTGCTGTCTCAAAGCAGACAAAGTTGTTAGGAGTCTCCTTTGCCAGGGCTTTGTTACGTCGTATAGCCATCAAAAAGAAAAAGAATTCTTCAAAGGAAAGTCTTTTCTTTGCGATACTTACTTCATTTTCATCCTTCGGAAAATGGATCTTTTTTAGTGCTTCCCTGTGATCCGGAATATCAAACTCCGTCAGGATCTTTTCAGGGAATACCTCAGGTTCCGCGGGATAATTGTATATGGAATAATAAACATATTTTCCGATGGATTTACTGGATAAGCCCTTTGTTAAAGGGTAGATAGGTATCAGTTCATCCTTCATATCATTATAGTCTTCAGGTTTTAAGATCTGAGGCTGATCAAGAATGATCTGCTTTCCCCTTAGGGATGTTTTTCCTCGAAAAACATGGACTGATCCCGGCTTTAACACATTTTTGATATAGGGCATGTTAAAGAATCTTACATTCATTACACCGGATTCGTCTTTTATCAAAACTTCACAGATGGTGGTTCTTTTACCCTTAAAGAGCTTAACATTTCCCGTGACCGTGCCTTTTACCACTGCTGTCTGCAGGGGGATTACGTTAGATATGGGGATCAGGTCGCCCAGTTTGTCATAGTCTCTGGGATAATAGTCTATCAGGTCACTTACTGTATTAATACTGAGTTTCTCCAATAATTTTGCGGTCTTTTCACCGACACCTTTTACATCAGTTATGGGAATTGACATAAATCCTCCGGATAGATTGCTAGAAGTTTTTTTGTTTCAAAGCGGTTTTAAAAAAGAGGAGACAAATCGTCTCCTCTAAAATAATAAACTTATTGAAATGTTTATTCAACACTAACAACGTAGTAGTAAACAGGTTGTCCGCCGGCCTGAAGCTCGATATCGTACTCGGGGAATTTCTCTTCCACAAGTGCCTTCACAGCCTTTGCATCATCCTCATTTACATCACATCCATAGTAAACGCTGATAAGCTCGCTGTCATCATCCACCATCTGATTTAACATGTCGATGATAACCGCATTAAGATCTGTACCGTTTGCAAGGATTCCCTTGTCACCGATACCCATGAAGTCATCTTTTTTGATCTCTTTGTCATCGATAACGGTATCTCTTACAGCGTAGGTAACCTGACCGGTATTTACAAGGGAGATCTGAGATATCATGTTCTCCTCGTTTGCATCCACTGAGTCATCGGGAATATAATTGATGACCGCGGCTATACCCTGAGGGATAGTCTTTGTGGGGATGACGATAAGGTTCTTGTCTGTTGTAAGCTCAGCAGCCTGATTTGCGGCAAGAATGATATTCTTGTTGTTGGGAAGAACGAAAATGTTCTTTGCATTTACTTTTTCAACGGCATTTAAGATATCCTCGGTTGAAGGATTCATGGTCTGACCGCCTTCAATGATCTCGTCAACTCCGAGACTCTTAAAGATCTCGTTGATACCGTCTCCAACGGAACCTGCCAGGAAACCCACTTCCTGGGGAGGCTCTGCCTTTTTCTCTTTCTCGGCATTTTCCTTTTCAGCCATCTTGAAGAGTTTTTCCTGATGCTCAAGGCGCATATTGTCGATCTTAATATTTGAAAGCTGACCGTATTTTAATGCCTTCTGGATGGCAAGTCCGGGATCGTTTGTATGAACATGGACTTTTACCACATCCTCGTCTGCAACACATACGATGGAGTCGCCGATTGACTCAAGGAATGCCTTGAAATCGATCTCCTGCTTAATATTGAAGTTTTTCTCAAGCATGATGATAAACTCGGTACAGTAACCGAATTTGATCTCTGCCTCAGCCTGAGCTTCATAGGAAGTTTTCTTTTCTCCGTTAGGCTTTTTATCAAGGTCTAATTTGACTTCTTTACCTAAAAATGCATCATATGCACCGATAAATACTTCCAAAAGTCCGCGTCCGCCGGAGTCCACAACTCCTGCCTGCTTTAGAACGGGAAGCATCTCGGGTGTCTGGCTCAGTACATAATCAGCATGCTCAATTATCTCTTTAAATACTTCGCCAAGATCTGTTACGCCGTTGTCGGCAAGGTCTTTAGCTTTGTCAGCTGCACCCTTTGCAACTGTGAGGATCGTACCTTCCTTTGGCTTCATAACAGCCTTGTAAGCTGTCTCCACCGCATTCTGGAAAGCCTCTGAAATAATATAAACATCAAGAGTTGTCTCTGTCTTGATTCTCTTTGTAAATCCTCTGAAAAGCTGTGAAAGGATAACACCTGAGTTTCCTCTGGCTCCCTTAAGTGAACCGCTGGAAATCGCCTTACAAACAGCCTCCATATTGTCATCATCATCCAGGCCGTTAAGCTCCTTGGCAGCTGACATGATGGTCATAGTCATATTGGTACCGGTATCTCCATCGGGTACGGGGAAGACGTTCAACTCATTGATTATCTCTTTATGAGCCTCCAGATTCCCTGCGCCTGCTAAGAACATCTTTGAGAGCATCTTAGCGTCGATTGCTTGTATTTCCACTGTAAATCCTCCTTAATCAATCACTCTTACACCTTCAACAAAGATGTTGATTTTTTCTATTTCAATTCCGGTAAACTCTTCAACCTTGTATTTAACATTGCTGATAAGATTTTCGGATACAGCATGAATGCTAACACCATATGCAACAATTACGTGAAAATCCAGGGTGAGTTTGTTATTGTTAAGTGAGACTGTGATGCCTCTTGTAAGGCTGTCTTTTTTCAAAAGCTTAACCAGACCGTCCTTAACATTAACTCCGGCCATGCCTACAATGCCAAAACATTCAATGGCAACTGATCCGGCATACTGAGCGATAACTTCATTATCGATGACAATATTTCCCATGTGGGTATTCATTGTAGAGCCCTTCATATTAATCACCAAACCTTTCTCTCATTTTTGCACGCTACACTGTATTGTAACAGTTTTACACTAAAAATGGAACTATAAAATTGATTTTACCAAAATAAAAAATATGCTTGCTTTCTGTAAAAGTTTCTGTTAATATATCAATGTTGCGATATTCTCGCATACTTAAATTCGAAAATAATAAGCTTATTTTTAAGCATAGGTTTAGGAGGTGTCAAGATGGCAAAGTGTGATATTTGTGGTAAGGGCGTTCATTTCGGAAACAACGTAAGCCATTCTCATAGAAGAAGCAACGCAATTTGGAACTCTAACGTTCAGAATGTAAAGTGCAAGGTTAACGGTGGTGTTAAGAGAATGCACGTATGTACAAGCTGCATGAAGAGCGGAAAAGTTGAGAGAGCTTAATTAATTCGCAAATTATTAAGAGGTAGGATTTCCTACCTCTGTTTTTTTGCTCTTTTTACTTTTACATCTCTTCTCTTCTGCGCTGGAATTCATCATTGATGGCCTGCATTAACTCCTCGTCTCCCAGCAGATTATCCGGATGAAATATCTTTACCAGATCCTTGTACCTTTTTCTCAATGTCAGAGGATTATTGGTATTTCTAAACAGGAGCGCAATCAGATTATCATCCACTTTGATAGACCCCGATGATGAAAACCTTTCGGCAAGTTCCCTGTCGTACTGCTTCTTTTCAGCCTCGAAGCGCTTTCTGTCGCTCTCAAGCTGAACGAAACCCGCCTTTAATATCTCCATCTTTTTATCAAAAAACAGATTCTCTTCCTTAAGACGCTTCCTCTCCGTCACGATGCGAAGATTCAGCTGATCCATCTCGTCCTTGTATCTGAGGCGTTCATTTAAAAACTTTTCCTTTGCCTCATCCAGGTCCTTCTCTCTGTTTTTTAATCTGATATTTTCTTTGAAAAGCCAGATTTTCGCGCTTTGCAACTCATCCGGGTTCTCGGCGCGTAAAATATCTTCCCAATCAATCATATCTACTCTTCGTCTTCATCTCCAAAAGCAATATCAACCGCTTCCTCTTCGGAAATCTCGTCTTCACTGCCCTTGTTTTTCTTTGAAATCTTGTCTATAACTTCAGGAACCATGTCGATGATCTTTGTGATAGCATCCTGATTCTTGATATTGACCAGTCTGGTCTGGCCGTTCTGGATCACCAAAACAGCACTGGGAGTCATCTTTCCTCCGAGACCACCGGCTCCGTTTTCGGAATTCTTTGATCCGTTTGAGCCGCTTCCGGCACCTACGCCAAAAGAAACGTCCACTAAAGGAAGTATAATGGTATCTCCGATCTTTGTAGCCTCACCCACCACGGTCTTTGTGGACAAAACCGTATCCATACCTTTAAGTAAAGACTCCACAACACCCTGGAAATGGTTTTCACGATCTGCCATAATTATTTATTCTCCTTATCAACCTCAAAATTTGAAATCAATTTCTTTAAATCCCTGTTAAAGATCAGTTTGATAGATGACCTTAATATAATTATTATAAAGATTCTTCCTTTTACAGTAAAGTCCCCAAATAAAATCTCTTCTTCGAAATTGGGTGTGATCCTGTACATGCCCTTAAGCCTTGTCTGCAATATGCATATGACTCCGTAGATGATACCGGTCTTGTCGGGCTCCTCAAATCCGAACTCAAAATTCCCCTCCATGTATTTGGGGAACACTTCTTTTATTATCACAAAAATCTCATGAAGAGCGGATCTTACTCCGGGCTCAAGATTAGGCGACTGAATAAATTCAAAAAAGTTTTCCTTCGTAAACTTATATTTTTTGCCGCTCTTTTTTGAATCCTTAGCTTTCTTCTTGGCCTTTCCTTTTATCTTCTTTTTAGCCTTTTTAGATTTATATTTCTCTTCCTTATCTTTATCTGAATCCTCTTTATTCTTATCTTTGTCTTTCTTATTTTTTGATCCGGTTGACAGATCAGCCTTAAAGACTTTAAATCCACATATCTTTAAAACCATGGACCTGTCTTCTGAAAAAATTACCTTTAATGCTCCCAAAAGCCAGGTGATCTTTCCGGTTATAAGATATTTTTTTTCCTTTGAAGAAATGCTGCCACTTACCCTGTATCTTACAGGCGCAAATAAAACGGCCAGAATGGCTAGCAAAATAAGGGAAAAGACAACTAATATAAAGATTCCTATAATTTTAAGTATAGTAAGTATTACTCCAAGCATTTCAAATACTCCCTGAGGTTTGCCTCTCCCGTTTTATTTACGCATTCTTCCGTGATGGTCTTTACAAGTTCTATGGCGCTTACTTCATCGTTCGCAAAACCGTAAACCCTTATATCTTTATCTTTGTAAAATTTCCGGAAATACATATCTGTGCGAACTATGTCCAGCTGGTCTTTTCCGTTTGAAGCGGCTGTTATCACATATAATTTAAAAACATATGGAAAGCGCCTGCATGTGTTT
>JAGDCK010000243.1 GCA_017958585.1 Lachnospiraceae bacterium | reverse complement strand
CCAGACTACTCTGGAAATTGGATCCTATGCACACAAATACTATGTCAAAGCTGTTTACACCGAGGCTGTCAACCACGGCGGGATCAGCACAGTCGCCGATCTGCACATTTGTTACCTTGTGAACCAGGTCTCTAACCTTTTCCTCATCGCTGTCCACGATCATGACATCATTTCCAAGCTCAAGCAGATTCTCGCAGAGGTGATGACCGAATTTCCCCATTCCTATTATCAATATATTTTTCATTTATGTTTTTCCTTTCCGATTGTACCTTAACCTATGGTGATCTTTTCCACAGGGAGTGTGACAGGCTGTTTTTTGTTAGGGCTTATAAGTGAAAGTGCAAAGGTCATACTTCCGATCCTGCCGGCATACATTAACAGCATTATCATTATCCTGCCGAAGGTGTTTAAATCCCTGGTGATTCCCGTGGTCATACCCACAGTGCTGACTGCTGATATAACTTCGAATAACACGTCATCAAATTTCAGATTTGATGTCAAAAGTATGAGCGTCATCGATGTAAGGGCCAGGATGAGATTAAGCATAAACACCTGATACGCTTTGCTCACAACATCCTCGCTGACTCTTCTCTTAAACACGTTTGCTCCCGACTGGTTCCTGAGGTTTGACAATACAGAGATCAGGATCACGGCAAATGTGGTTGTCTTAATACCGCCTGCGGTGGATCCGGGGCTTCCTCCCACGAACATGAGTATCATGGTCACAAGCTTCGAAGCCGGGGTAAGGGCCGCAGTGTCCACGGTGTTAAATCCCGCAGTTCTGGTGGTGACTGACCCGAACAGACTTGCAAGGATCTTTGTCTTCATATCAAAATCCGCTATGGTATTGCCATACTCGCTGATAAACAAAAATACCGCTCCGCCGATTATCAGCACGGTGTTTATCACGATCACAAGCTTTGTGTGGAGGGCGTATTTTTTGAAATGGAATCCGTTTGCCACAAGGTCCTTCCAGACCACAAAGCCAAGGCTTCCTATTATGATCAAAAGGCAAAGCACGATATTTACCAGGGGATCCGAAACATAATATACAAAGGACGAATACTTTTCTTTTTGTCCGAATAGATCAAAACCCGCATTACAAAAGGCTGATATGGAATGGAAAATACTGTACCACAGCCCTCTGGCAAAACCATACTCCGGGATAAAGCGAAATGCCAGTGCAAAGGCCCCGGCCCCCTCGAATATAAGTGTGCCGTAGAAGATATTTTTCCAAAGCCTGATGATACCGCCTATCTCAAATGCGTTTACGCTCTCCTTTAACAGGTCTCTCTGCCTGAGGCCGATCCTGCGGCGAAATACCATGGAAAATCCAACACCGATGGTGATAAATCCAAGACCGCCTATCTGGATCAGTGTAAGAAGCACCACCTGGCCAAACAGTGACCAATGGCTGTATGTGTCCACCACGGCAAGTCCCGTAACACAGGATGTGGATGTGGCAGTAAAAAGTGCAGAGAGGGGATCGGTCCAGGTCCTGTCCCTGGATGAGATGGGCAACATAAGTAAGAACCCTCCAAGAAGGATCATCAGCAAAAATCCTGCGGCGATAAAGTGGGTCTGGCTGATATGCCTTGACTTTATCAGATCCTTTTGCTTTTTTTGCCGGGCTCTCTTTTTCTCAAGCTTATCTGTTTCAGATCTGTTCTTTTTATTATTATCTTTATCTGTATCTTTCTTTGTCATCTCGTTATTCATCGGTTCAAGTATTCTTTGCTTTTTGCTCAATTTTTTCATGGTTTTTTGTAAAGCAAAGTTCAAGTCACATTATACCATCTTTTCACATAAAAATAAACGCTCCGCAATCCTAAAAAAACGGCTTTTAACCCCCGCAAAAAGGATCAAAAGCCGTTAAATTCATAAAAGCATTAATATAAAAACCAAAATAACTTAGTGATGGAAAAGTCTGATTCCTGTGAATGCCATAACCATGTTATATTTGTCTGCGCATTCGATAACGAGATCGTCTCTCACTGAACCGCCGGGCTGTGCGATATATTCCACACCGCTCTTGTGAGCTCTCTCGATATTGTCTGAGAAGGGGAAGAATGCGTCAGATCCGCAGGTAACACCCTTCATCTGTGCAAGCCATGCCTTCTTTTCTTCACGTGTGAACACGGGAGGCTTCTCCTTGAAAAGTCTCTGCCATGTGCCCTCAGCCAGTACATCCTCGTACTCATCGCCCATATAAACGTCGATGGTATTGTCTCTGTCTGCACGTCCGAGACCATCAACAAATTTAAGTCCCATAACCTGAGGAGACTGACGAAGGAACCAGTTGTCTGCCTTGCTGCCTGCAAGTCTGGTACAGTGGATCCTGGACTGCTGTCCTGCGCCGATACCGATGGCCTGACCGTCTTTTACGTAGCAAACTGAGTTTGACTGTGTATATTTGAGTGTGATGAGAGCGATCTTCATATCGATAAGAGCATTCTCAGGCACGTTTTTGTTTGCGGTAACGATATTTGAGAGAAGGTCTCCGTTTATATCCAGTTCATTTCTGCCCTGCTCGAATGTAATGCCGTAAACCTGTTTTCTCTCGATCTCTGCGGGCTTGTATGAGGGATCGATCTGAATAACGTTGTAATTTCCTTTTTTCTTTTCCTTAAGGATCTGAAGAGCTTCCTCGCTGTAGCCGGGAGCGATGACACCGTCTGAAACCTCACGCTTTATGAGCTTTGCAGTACATGCATCACACTCGTCTGAGAGAGCGATAAAATCTCCGAAGGAACTCATTCTGTCGGCACCTCTTGCTCTTGCATAGGCGCTTGCAAGGGGTGTAAGCTCGCCAAGATCATCAACCCAGTAGATCTTTGCAAGAGTATCAGAAAGAGGAAGACCTACTGCCGCACCGGCAGGGGAAACATGCTTAAATGAAGTTGCGGCAGGAAGACCTGTAGCTTCCTTTAACTCCTTCACAAGCTGCCAGCCGTTGAAAGCGTCAAGGAAATTGATATATCCGGGCTTTCCGTTCAAAACTGTAACAGGGAGTTCTTCACCGTTTTCCATAAAGATCCTGGAAGGTTTCTGATTGGGGTTACATCCATATTTTAACTGAATCTCGTTCATCTGTATATCTCCTTAAAATAAAATCAATTGTTCTTGTTTACGATTCTGGTCTCGTACTTGCCGGTGGCAATGTCGATGAAACGTACGAAAAGTGAAACCTTGTTGTCCTCGTTTAAGCTTGTCCAAACCGCATTTGTAAACTCATCGATATTTCCTTCGATCTCCACAACCTTGGGCTCGCCTTCAAAGGAAGGAAGGGGATTTCCGTCGTGCATGTAAGTGTGAATGAATCTGCCCTCACCGGCCTTAGGATTGTCATAGGTGTATGTATATCTGTTGCAGCATGAGGGATCGCCGTTGTTGCTCTTTAAGATGGACATTGCAAAATCAAATTTGCCGCCCTCTACATGCATAAGTCCGGAGATCCTGGGTGTGTAGTTGGGGCCGTCGGGCTCGAACTCTCTGCTTCTGAGTGACTGTTCAAAGGTAAGTCCCTTTGAAAGACCGTCGTAAACTGTGTCTGTCTGATCACCGTTTGTAACGATCGTATTGTTTCCGAGTACTCTTACCGGTGCATAGATGATAAGTGAGGGATCCTCAAGTTTTGAAGGATCGAATGCCTCCGTTCTGATCCCTTCGCCCTCTACTGCGAAGATCCTGTTACGGCTGTTTACGCTTCTGCCCATGATAAAATATGCAGTTACGGCATATTTTCCGGTCTTATCTGTACCGATCACGATACCTCTGCCGGGGTAAGCATTGTTTGAAAGTTCCTTTGAAAGATTTAACATATTTTTCTCCTTTCATGACCCGTGAACGCCTTTTAAAAATATAAAGACCGCCCGGGCATCACTGTATTTGTGTGCCCAGGCGGTCGACTGATCATCTTATTCCGTACTCCCTGTGGGTTACCCCACCACACTTTCGTGCTTTCCGCCAGTTGTACGGTTCACTGTCATATTACTTGGTTTTGTTATTTTTTTCAAGCAAAAAATTATCCGGAAAAATTAATTTTGAACTTCTGCCATGTGCTCATTGATATTCAAAACATATTTCTTTTCAAAATCGCACTGGTGCATGGGCCTGTCAAAGAGAAATCCCTGAATGAATTTTACGTTCATGTTTTTAAGTACATCAAACTGCTTTTCATTCTCGATTCCCTCCACGCAGATATGGACTCCGATGGTCTTGGCAAGCTCTGCGATTATCTTTACAAAGCTCTGGGAATATGAATCCTCAGCCAGATCTTTTACAAAGCTTTGGTCCACCTTGATCACATCGAAAGGTATCTCCCTGATATGATTGAGTGATGAATAACCCGTACCGAAATCGTCCAATGCGATCTTTACGCCCAGGGCTTTGATCTTAGCCAGGATCACCTTCATACGCTCCATATCGTTTATGGCAAGGCTCTCGGTAACTTCAAGAGTGAGGTTTGCGGGATTTAATCCCGTGTCCTTCAACGTTCTTTCCACAATGTCCACGATGTCATTTTGAAGAAGCTGGATAACCGACAGGTTCACGTTAACCTTGTACTCCGGATATCCGTTTTCGTTCCATCTGCGGCAATGCTCACAGGCTTCCCTCAGCACGAAATTTCCAATTGGATTTATAAGTCCCAGGTATTCCGCAAGAGGAATAAATTCCGCGGGTGGTACGAATCCCAGATTCTCACTGTTCCAGCGGATAAGTGCCTCTGCTCCCGCACATTCGCTCTTTCCGTTTTCCACATCGATGATGGGCTGATAGAAAACTTCAAATTCCTTGTAGCCGTCCACGGTGGCGCTTCGCATGTTCTTTTCCATGTCAAGACGCCTGCCAGAAGCGGAATCCTTGCCCTCTTTGTAGATGGCAGAACGGTTCTTTCCGCTCTTTTTG
>JAGDCK010000242.1 GCA_017958585.1 Lachnospiraceae bacterium | reverse complement strand
TGCAGCTTTCGCAGGCACATTTTCAACCGATGTGGACGTCTTTATCATATTAGAATTTTGAAGGTTTATCTGGTCAAAATTTATCTTCATGCATTTACCTCATTGTTTTCAAGCAGGGAATCCTTTCCATAAAAAGAATGGGTGAGTGTTTCCACTCACCTTTTATTTCGGAACTTTTCCTTTATTTCTTTATATCAATTTTTATCAATACGAAGAACAGATTCTTATTTGTTATTAAAACGTAAATATCGCCGCTCCGTAGGGAGGAAGGTCAAAACAGATGGACTGTTCCTTGTAATTGCAGGGTTCATCCACAGCTTCTATTTCTGTGGGGATCGTGTTGCCGAATCCTCCAAACCTCTCCTCATCGCTGTTTAACAACAGCTTGTACTTGCCCTTTTTAGGCACGGGCACCATGTACCTTTCCCATTTCATGGGGGTGAAGTTTATGACAAAGAGGAGATTGTCCTTGCCGTTTTCTGCGCGCCTTACGAAGGTGTAAGTACTTCTTCCTGTATCATCGGCGTTCATCCACTCAAAGCCCTTCCAGTTATTGTCATTTTCGTACAGACACAGATGACCTCTGTAGAGCTCCAGCAGTTCTTTCACATAATCGTGAACGCCCCTGTTTAACTTTTCATCCAAGAGGAACCAGTCAAGCTCTCTTGCCTCACTCCACTCTCTCTCCTGTCCGAAATCCTGGCCCATAAAGAGAAGCTTTTTGCCGCAGTGACCAAACATAAAAGTATATGCAGTCCTTAAGTTGGCATATTTGTCCTGCTTGTATCCCGGCATCTTTTCCACCATGGAGCATTTCAAATGCACCACATCATCATGGGAGAGAGGAAGGATGTAATTCTCGATCTCGTTGTACTGCATGGCAAAAGTCAGGCCGTAGTGATTGTCCTTTTTGTAGATGGGGTCCAGCTTGATATATTCGCAGAAATCATGCATCCATCCCATGTTCCATTTGTATGAAAAACCGAGGCTGTCGGTTCCGATGTCTCCCGTCACATTGGGCCATGCGGTTGACTCCTCCGCTATGGTCAAAAATCCGGGATAGGAGCCTCTCACAACTGAATTTAAGTGTTTGAAAAAGTCAATGGCCTCCAGATTTTTGTTGCCGCCGTAGATATTTGCGACCCACTGTCCGTCCTTTTTGCCATAGTCAAGATAGAGCATGGAAGCCACGGCGTCCACTCTGATTCCGTCTATGTGGAACTCTCTTATCCAGTAAAGGGCATTGGCGATGAGGAAATTTTTGACCTCAGATTTGCCCACATTAAAGATCTTTGTGCCCCAATCCGGATGCTCTCCCTTTCTGGGATCCGGATCCTCAAAGATGCACTCTCCGTCAAAGCATGCAAGTCCAAAGGAATCTGTGGCGAAATGGGCGGGAACCCAGTCAAGGATCACGCCTATTCCTGCTTTATGGAGCTTGTTAATCAGATACATGAAATCCTTTGGTGTTCCGTATCTGGCGGTGGGAGCGTAATACCCCGTAACCTGGTATCCCCAGCTTCCGTCGAAGGGATGCTCTGCGATTCCCATAAGCTCCACATGGGTGTATTTCATCTCTTTTAAATAATCCACTATCCTGTCCGCGAACTGAACATAGGAATAAAATCCGTCCTCGGTTCCGTCGGGATGCTTCATAAAGGAACCGATGTGACACTCATAGATTGCCATGGGCTCCTTGTAATAATCTTTTTTGTCCCTCTCCCTGACCCACTTGGAATCCTCCCATTTAAATCCTGAAAGGTCAGTGGTCCTGGATGCCGTTCCGGGTCTAAGCTCCGCATAGTTGGCAAAGGGATCGGCCTTGAAAAGCTTTTCTCCGTTTCTGGTAGTTATGAGGAATTTGTAATATTGATCCTCCTCCACATCAGGGATAAAGCAAGCCCAGATGCCCACATCTCCAACCTTACCCATGGGGTTAGCAAATTCGTTCCATCCGTTAAAGTCACCGACCACATTTACAGCCACCGCATTTGGTGCCCATACTGCGAAGTGGTAGCCCTTTTTTCCGCCCTCGTACGAAGGATGAGCTCCCAGCTTTTTGTAAATATCGTAGTGAGTTCCCTCACCGAAAAGATAGCAGTCGGCTTCTGAAATAAATATATGCTCCTTTGCAGACGCCATGTTTAATACCCCCTTAAGCAAAATCTTTTTCCCCCAATATTATCATATCTTCATCGTCATAGCGCTTTGACATTATCATGTCAAAAATATGTCCGACGGATTTTTTGTTTGCATGAACAATGGCTTCGTCCACGATGGCCTTTACGTCAAGTACATTTGCCGCATGGTCACTGGTCTGAAGCTCCTCGATCCTGGTGTGGAGTGCCAAAACGCCCATCTCGTCAATGGAATACTCCCTGCTTCTTGCATACTGTCTTCCGAAAGCCACCAGCGTGTCATTGCTAAGAGCCTCAACCTCGATCTTTGCATTGAAGCAGTCTTTAAGGAAATCAAATCTGTCAAAGAAAGAATTGATATTCTTTTTTGTATCCTCTAAGATCACAACGATGCCGAAATTCTCCTTCTGGAGTGCTTTGTGCAAAGCCTTGGCTGTGGCCGCGTCGATCTGACCTGCCTTCTGTATGATGATCGCTCCGTTTGAAAGACCGCCGATCAACTCCTCCACATCCTTTCTGTTAAGGGATGCGCCGGAGATCTTTGCCACCTTTCCGGAGAAATTATTGTCGTTAAGCTGAATCTCTTTGATGATATTCTTTGCAAGGGTGATGATATCCGTTCCCTCGTCACCTGAGATCACAAGGTTACCCGTGTAGGCCGCAAGACTGATATTGTCGATGGCTTCAGCCAGCTGATGTCTTGCCTTTTTGCTCTGGATGTAGGGAGCATAAAGAGTCTTTTCCTCATCGGTAAGGGCTCTTATGGACTCTGCCTCCTGAGCTTCCTTTATCTTTTCAGCTTCGGGATCTGCATCTTCAGTAGAAGCATCTGCGGAAACCTCCTCTGCTTCAGCATCTTTAGAAGTTTCGGTTTCTGAAGTTTCGGTTTCTGACGTTTCATTATCTGCAGTTTCTCCGTCAGAAGTCTCATCCTCTACAGTTTCATCCTCTGAAGATACATCTTCCGCTTCTTTAGAAAGTTCTTCGCTTACTTCTTCGTCTGCTTCCGCTTCATCAGCAATTTCAGAAGGCTCCTCATCTGCGGTATTTAATTCTTCATCCACAGACTCTGCTTCCTCGGTTTCGCTTACTTCATCACTTTCTTCCGCTTCTAAGGTTTCATCCTCGTCTGCATCCTCGAAAGTCTCTTCCTCATCAAAAGACTCCTCCGCATCATCTGCGGGAACGTCTTCCTCTTCATTTATCTCTTCAAGCTCTTCTACGGAGTCATCGCCGTCAAAACTCTCAGTAAGCTCTGCCACCTCTGCTGCACTGACAGCTGCAACCGTAGCTTCCGCAGCAACGCTTCCTGCCTTTGACACACCCGAAACTGCCTCTGCGATCTCAGAAGCGGCTTTTGCAAGAGCTGCACGCTCCTCTGCCTCTTCATCCCCGTTAAAGTCTCCTTCAGGCTCCGTCACTTCGAATTTTGCTGCCTCTCTGTGGCCCTCTGCGATCTCCCGGTCGGCCTCGCTCTCAAGCTTCTCCAAAAGACCGTCTCTGATGGATGCCTCAAACTCGGTAAACATTGCTCCGGTTTCCTCCAGCACATGGCGGCGTACTTCCTCTGCACGTTTCTCCTCGCTCTCTTTTTTCATCCTCTCCCACTCAGCCAGGATATCCTCAATTGAAAGCTGACCTGTGATCTGCTTCTCAACCGTCTCCACCTCAGGCATAACTATACGCATCTGACCGTCGGGATCCTCTGTGAGAACCTCTGCCATCTCCTTTGGAGGTTCGGCATGGAGGGCGATACTCTCCCCATCAGGGATAAACTGCTCCAGGCGCATCTGTTCCATGACTTCACGTCCGGCATTGTCATCCTCATCAAATGCTGCTATGATCTCTGCGGTATTGTCAAACCGATTCTCATTTTCAGGCATCACAACCCTCATTCCTTCTCTTTGGATCTCTACAGGTTTTTTGTTTTCCGTTTCATCCCCGACTTCGGGTTTATGATCTTCCGGCTCTTGTATATCCGGATCCTCATCATCCGCATCCATTTCATCCGCATCTGCTTCTGCATTTAATGCGGCTTCAAGGCTCTCTCCGCCATCTCCGAAAAATACCTCGGTGCTCTCCAGGGCATTTTCCTCCATGTCATCTTCGTTTACCTCTTCGATCCTTGCGGTATCAAGGCTCTCCGTGTCGCTCTCAAGCATGGGTGCGATTATGGACTTTGTGATCCCTTCATCGGCACCAAGCACTTCTTTGATGTTCTCTGCAAGAGCCTCCTGCAGATTTATGGTATTGTACTCGCCCACATTTACACTGATCTCAGGCTGTTCCTCGTCTGCTTCCTCGTCGCTGACAGGGGCATAAACCTTTGTGTCCGTTGAAGGAAAATCCTCCATGGGATTGCTTCCGAAGCGGGACTCGTATTTTTTCTTTTGGGCGGGCGTTAGGGGCTGGTGAAGCATCTTTAACTCCATGGCCTTTATCACATATTTTCCGTCCCCGAACCAAAGTATCAACTCGTCACACTCTTCGACGCACTTTGTGGCAAGACCAACTCTGTGATAGAGATAAGCAAGTTCATAGGCCCAGCGCTCTCTGTAATCTCTCTTTTTTAACTCTTCCAGCACCTGGATCCTCTCCTCGAGGCTTACATCCTGTGCTTCATAGATTTTGTACTGAAGGATATATCTGCCTGTATCCTTTGGTGCTATCTGAACAAATTCCTTGTAATATTCTATCGCCTGAACAAATTCCTCTGTCTTTATGGAAAGCTCGCAGAGGGAATAAACTATATTTCTTCCTCCGGGTCTTCTGTCATAAGCCAGTTTCAGCACATCTCTGGCATCTTCGTATCTGCGATTCATCTTATATAGATCGCTGATGGTGCAAAGCATCATGACGCTCTTAACTCTGCGCCAGTCGATCTCGTCGGCGATCTCAGCCGCGCGGGCGTACTCACCTTGCTCTATGAGGCTTTTTATCTCATCAGCCTTGACTTTGTATTCGTACTTATCCAAACCAACATCTCCCCTATTCGGCCGGGTTGCCGAAAAATAGACATTATTATGTTTTATAATATCACGATACCACTATATATGTCAAAAATATTACAAAAAAACTACTACATATAGAAACTTTTTATTTCCGGTTACGACAAAAAACACCCGATCTTTTGATCAGGTGTTCAGTAAATTGCTAAGCTGCGCAAACTGTTCCAATGTAAGCGCCTCTCCTCTTATGTTTTCCCCAAGGCCCATCTTTAAAAGCGCCTCACGGACATCGTCTTTTGATAGTTTAAGTTCCGGTGCATTTGCCAGGCCGTTTACCAGAGTTTTTCTCCTCTGATTAAAGGAAGCTCTGATGATACCGAACATCTTTTTCTCATCATACACCTTAACCGGCGGCTCATCAAATCTGGTAAGCCTTATCACCGCACTTCCCACATTGGGTCTTGGCATAAAACAGTTTGGCGGGACATTTGCTATTATCTGAGGCTTTGCATAATACTGAACCGCCAGGGACAGCGCGCCGTAGTCCTTTGACCCGGGGCCTTCCTGCATTCTGTCCGCCACTTCCTTTTGCACCATGATGGTGATGCTCTTTAAGGGCACGTGACTTTCAAAAAGTCCCATGATTATGGGTGTCGTAATGTAATAAGGAAGATTTGCCACCACCTTTATGGGTTTTCCGCCATTTTTTTCCTCCACGATCCTGTTTATGTCAACCTTTAAAATATCCTCGTTTATAACGGATACATTGGAATAATCCTTAAGCGTCTCCTGTAATATCGGGATCAGGGCGTTATCGATCTCCACCGCCACCACCTCTCCGGCGTTC
>JAGDCK010000241.1 GCA_017958585.1 Lachnospiraceae bacterium | reverse complement strand
GAGTGCGCATCCATAGCGGAGCGCTTTTTACTTTATAGGAATGCGAAGCAATTTCCTATAAAGTAAAAAACAAACCCATGGACGAATCCATGGGCCTGTTTTTTATTTATGGGAGTATTAGGGATAGGGGTTTTTTATTTATCTCTTCTGTCTGAAATCATCATATAACCTTCCGGGAAAAATTTCAAAGGGTTGAGTAAAAGTTCGTATCTTTTGCGTAAAAGTTTACCATTTTTTGCGAAAAACGGCGGGACTTATGCCTTCAACACGCTTAAAAGTCCTGGAAAAATAGTATAGAGCACCAAGCCCGCAGTCAAATCCGATCTCCTCCACGGTCTTCTTTGTAAAGCGAAGTTCTTCCTTTGCCTTAGTGATACGGATGTTTAAGAGGTAATTATTTATGGTGGTGCCGGTATAGGATTTAAAGCGCCTGGTGAGGTAATACTTGTTTATGAAAAAAGTCTCCGATAAGGAGTCCAGGGTGATCTTTTCAGAGTAGTGTTCAGTAAGGTATGCGACGATCTTTTCCATGGGCTCCGGGTCCTCTGATGATTTCTCATCATCATTTATCACAGTCTCATCCATTATGAGGGTTATTAGCTCGTTTAGTTTCAGATTAATCTTTACGTCTTTTATATAATCATTTCCCGACGCCATTTTATCCAGTTCTTCATGGCAATGCTTGTAGGAGAGGGGATCCTTTGGCGAAAATGTGGGAAGTCCACCGCGCTCTTTGTACTTTTCATATATCCCTCTTAAGTTTTCACCGTTAAAATGAATCCAACCTATGGTCCAGAGGTCCTTACTGCTTTCGTGGTAATAAGTCTTGCTGCAGTCTATAAAAACACAATCCCCCTTTGACAGATCAAACATTTTGCCATCATAGGAAAGAGTGCCGCTTCCGGAGTAAACTTCAAAGAAGAGAAAGGAGTTTAATTCATTTTTTGAACTTTTATGAGGTTTTATGGAGGTGGATACCCCAATCTCCTGAAGATGCAGGAGGTTTTCTTTTGCAAATGATGTGGGGGTGTAGAGGATCCTGTGGGATCTAACCAGTTCTCCGCTGTAATTTTCTATATCCATATAAAACTCCTTTGTGTGATTTACTGTTAATAAGTATATGTCAAAAGTCAATATAATGCAAATATATTGCAATATCAGTCATTTATTTTGTTATTACAAAGGTTTATATTAGAACAAGATAATGCAAAATATACGGAAGTTTATATTGAATATTAATAAAAAGAGAGGTAAGTAAATTTGAAAAAAGCGCTTATTACAGGAGTAACAGGACAGGATGGTTCATATCTGGCAGAGCTTTTGCTGGAGAAGGGATATGATGTTCACGGAATGATTCGCCGTTCATCGGTTGACTTTAGAGAGAGGATCGATCACCTGGAGGGAAATCCCAATTTCCATCTTCACTACGGAGATCTGTCGGATTCCATGTCCATAATGAAGATCGTTTCAAAGGTCAGACCCGATGAGATCTACAATCTGGCAGCTCAAAGCCATGTGCAGGTTTCATTTGACGTGCCTGAGTATACAGCTGATGTGGTGGCTACGGGAGTGCTCAGAATATTGGAGGCAGTAAGGCTCTGCGGTTTATCTGAAACCTGCAGAATCTATCAGGCATCCACTTCTGAACTTTTCGGAAAGGTGGAGGAAGTGCCTCAAAGAGAGACCACACCGTTCCATCCCTATTCACCCTATGCCGTGGCAAAACAGTACGGCTACTGGATCGTAAAGGAGTACAGAGAGGCTTACAACATGTTTGCATGCTCCGGAATCCTCTTTAATCATGAGTCTGAGAGAAGAGGCGAGACCTTTGTGACGAGAAAGATCACTCTCGCTGCAGCCAGGATCGCTGCCGGAAAACAGGACAGGCTCTACCTCGGAAATCTCTCAAGCTTAAGAGACTGGGGATATGCAAAGGATTATGTGGAGTGCATGTGGCTCATCCTTCAAAATGATAAGCCCGAGGATTTTGTGATCGCAACGGGAGAACAGCACTCAGTCAGAGAGTTTGCAACGCTTGCTTTCCACTATGCCGGTATCGAGCTTGAATGGAAGGGTGAGGGAATGGATGAAAAGGGTTATGACAAGGCAAGCGGAAGAGTTCTTGTGGAAGTAAGCCCTGATTTTTACAGACCTACGGATGTGGTAAATCTCTGGGGAGACCCCACAAAGGCAAAGACAGAGCTTAACTGGAATCCCACAAAGACAAGTTTCGAGGAACTTGTAAGGATCATGACAGAAAGCGATATCAAGAAAGTCAGTAAGGAATAAGATCGAAAAACAAATGGATATATGGACCGGACAACAGATGGGTAGACAAATCCATAAAAAGGTGTGTAAACAAATCGATTAGCAATGGATAAATTGATGAATAAAGTGATGAATAAATTTATGAATCAATAGATCAATAAAAAGAGGTAGTAATTGATATGATGGAAAAAGATGCAAAAATTTATGTGGCAGGTCACCGCGGAATGGTGGGCTCAGCCATTGTGAGAGAATTAAAAAGGCAGGGATATCACAATATCATAACCAGGACCCACGGGGAGCTTGACCTTTGCAGACAGCAGGATGTGGAAGAGTTTTTTGCACAGGAAAAGCCCGAGTATGTGTTCCTTGCTGCTGCCAAGGTGGGCGGTATTGTGGCAAACAGAGAGGCTTTGGCGGATTTTATGTATTACAACATGACTCTCGAGATGAACGTGATCCATTCTGCTTGGCAAAACGGCTGTAAGAAGCTTGAGTTTCTGGGAAGCAGCTGCATTTATCCCAGAATGGCGCCTCAGCCCATGCCTGAGAGCTGTCTTCTCACTTCAGAACTTGAAAAGACAAACGAGGCATACGCTCTTGCAAAGATCTCCGGACTTAAATACTGTGAGTTTTTAAATCGTCAGTACGGAACGGACTATATTTCAGTAATGCCCACAAATCTCTACGGACCAAATGACAATTATCATCCCACCCATTCCCATGTTTTGCCTGCGCTTATCAGGCGTTTTCACGAGGCAAAAGTGAGCGGTTTTCCCAGCGTTACCTGTTGGGGAGACGGCAGCCCGATGCGGGAATTCTTGTATGTGGATGATCTGGCTAACCTTTGCGTATTACTGATGAACAATTATAGCGGCGACGAGACTGTGAATGCCGGTACGGGCAAGGAACTCACCATCAAAGCCCTCACCG
>JAGDCK010000240.1 GCA_017958585.1 Lachnospiraceae bacterium | reverse complement strand
TTCTTCCAAAGCTTCATTTAAGAGTTCCAGATAGAGTTCTTCTTTTATCTCAAAATCGAAGCTCAGTCCGATCTTCTCACACTTAATGTAATAGGTACCCGGAGTTGTAAAGTCCGAAAAGTCAGCGTATCCTACGCTCTTTGCGCTTACCTTGCCCTCATCCTTTGACTTTCCTCCAAAGCCTGAGCCTGAAGAGGAAGTTTTTAAAATAATCCTTCCCTCATAGACGATATCCCCCGTCTCTCTGTCAACTACGGCAAAGGAATCGGGAATATAATCAGATACGATAACCGCCCTCTTTTCCTCGGTGGATTCATATCCGCAATAATCCGTCAAAATATTGGGATTGGTCTTTGGCATGGTATATTCTATGACCGCTGTCTGTTCCATTCCTGTGGCACCGGAGTATTTGTTTACGACAACAGCATTCTCGCTTGTCTTATCCTCTGCACAACCGCATAGGAAAATCGCTACGGCCCACAATATGCACAATATTAAATTTGTTTTTTTTGCAAAGGCCGGCAGTCTCATTTTTTCACACTCCGGCTAACATTCTATCACGAATTTGTCTGTAAGTCCACCTGTTGGAGAGTCCCCGCGTTTCCGTTTTCATAGAGAAAAAATCCGGTCTTTCTGATGATGCCACCGGGGCCTTTAGCAGTGTTTGTAATGTCTCCCAGTTCATATGGAGAATCCAGGTTGTAAAGGGATAAAGCACCAACTCCTTTTTCTGCAAGAGAATAGGTTCTTTGTCTTCCTTCCGAATCAAGATACAGTATCTTTAGCTTGTCAAAGACAGCATCTCCCTCATCGATCCAGCCGTTTCCGTCTTCATCATACTTTGACAGATCCGCGAAGCCGTTTCCGCTCTTTGCTCCAAAAAGCTCCGTTCCGTTGTCAATGGTGCCGTTGTCATTAAGGTCCAGAGCTAAAAAACCGCTTCCGGAAGCGATATTTCTGATGTTTTCGGCCTCTCCGTCGCTGTCAAGGTCAAAGCGGACCATCACATCCGCCACATCAGCCACGTCCCCATCCAGGTTTATCACCAATGGATCTGCGAAATTCAGGGCGCCCCAGTTTACTTCATGCTCATATTTTGCATAAAACTCCTTTGATGCGGATACGTTTAAGTTAAAATCAATGGTCCTTCCGTCCGCACATTTCACGGTGCCCTTTGTGTTAAAGCTCATCTCTCTGTACTCATACATAGTGACCGTGGTCTTTTCCGATAAGCCTGTGGAGATATACGAAAAGCCGTTGTTTGCTTCCTGCCCGTAGGAAGTTCTATTAAGTTCCATTCCCTCCATATCCTCAAAGGCTTTCTTTGGTCTGTCCATAAAGAGCAGGGAATAAATGTACTTTATTACCTCCTGTCTGAAGGTTTCTGCCAGATTCCCGGAGTTTCCTCTGATCCTTGCTCCGGCTGCAGGATCCGTCTTAAGGCCCCAGAGCCTCTCAGGCAGTGTGCTCTTTTCGTTGTCACTTTTGTCAGATCTTTCCTCGTCTTTTTTTGCTTCTTTGTTTTGATCCAGATCCGTCTGATAATCCTTTATCGCAAAAGTTGTGGTTCTCGTTATGACGGATCTGTGGTACGTTGCGGATTCCATTCCT
>JAGDCK010000239.1 GCA_017958585.1 Lachnospiraceae bacterium | reverse complement strand
TGGTTTTCCATGTTCCAGCATAGCTGTCCTGCAAGCCCCAGTGACCATACCATCAACCAGAAAATGATTTTGTTCGTCCTAGATTCCATGCTTATTTATTCTCCCCCATATACACATTAAACGATTATACATAAAACTATCTTATCACAATACTGTACATATGAGAGTACGACAATACAAGACATTCAAAGTCACTCCCAGGCTGCGATAGTTTCGATTTTTTTGCGCTTCCACATAGAGAGGAGCAGAGATTTATGTTCCTCGTACCATGCCATGATCACAGGACGAACATATTTAGAGAAGTTACCTGTGATTGTACCTTCCTTGAGTTTCATGCTTCCGGATACATTGTCGTCGAGATAATTGATATCGATATAAGGTGTTCCTTCAAACTGGGAATCCATATAAACCTCGATATCGCAGAACTCAGCAATCTTCTTCATGGATTTATCCTTGGTATGGTCAATATAATGGGACTCAAGGGCTTTCCCATGCAGATTTCTTGCGTAATCGAGAAGATGTTCTCTGTCAAGCCAGCCCATGCCATTAAAAAGCTCAATCAGCTCGCGCTCGTCAGTTCCTTTGGGAATTACCATATAATCTACGTCTCGGCCTCTGTCGCTATCCTCAGAAACACCGGACAAAAGATACTCCGGAGTCACCTCAAGAGCATTGCAAATAGCCATAATCTTGTCAGAACCGGGATTAGTGTTTTTCTTCCTCCAATCGCTGATGGTGGTAGTTGCAATACCGGTCTTCTCAGAAAATTCCTTCTGAGTCATATGCTTTTGTTCCAATAAGTAAAAGATCTTCTGGCCTATAGTCATAACAACCTCCAATATCGTTAATTACGGATTAATGGAATTATAGTGGATTACATTAAAATCGTCAATTACGGATTTTGACTATTTTTAACCAAATAAAAATTTTTACAATTTTTTGTTGACAAGGATATCTAACAGGAATAATATGTAAAACATAAATTTTATACAGGTATTCATGTGAGTCGACAATGGCGTTGACGGATAGCAGTGATCTGCGATCTGTCAACGCCTTTTCTGTTCAATAGGAAATTGCTTCGGATTTATTAGTTGTTTTTGATGACTTTAGGAGGTTTGTATGTGTTCAATACTTGGAACCACTTCCAAAACAATATCAAAAGAAGAACTTAAGCCATACTTCGACAGAACGATCCCCAGAGGACCGGACATGTCAAGGCTTATAGAAACGCCCTTGGGATATCTTGGATTCCACAGACTGGCCATCATGGGACTTCATCCGGAAGGAATGCAGCCCTTTGAACTTGGACAGAACAAGGCGGTCTGCAACGGTGAGATATACGGTTTCAGAAAGTTTAAGAAAGAGCTCCGGGAAAAAGGATACAGCTTCGTAAGCGAATCTGATTGTGAAGTAATCCTTCCTCTATACAAGGAATACGGAATGGGAATGTTCCCAATGCTTGGAAGCGAATTTGCAGTGATCGTCTACGACGGAGAAAAGAACAAAGTCATCGCAGGCAGAGATCCCATGGGAATCAGACCACTCTTTTACGGATATGACGAGAGCGGAGCAATAATGTTTGGCTCGGAGGCATGCAACCTTGAGGGCTTATGTAAAGAAGTAAGGCCTTTCCCTCCGGGATATTTTTATGATGATGGGGAATTCGTAAGATTTGAGAACCTTACGGATGTACCGGGAGAAAAGTATGTTACTGATGATGTAGAGACAGCCTGTAAGGGGATCCACGACAGATTCATGAAGTCAGTGGAGGACAGACTGGACAGCGACGCTCCCTTGGGATTTCTTTTATCAGGAGGCCTTGATTCAAGCCTTGTATGTGCCATCAGCCAGAGGCTCATAAATGAAGAGGCAAAAAGGACAGGAGAGCCTGCCAAAAAGATCAGGACCTTCGCCATCGGAATGGAAAAGGATGCCATCGATCTTAAGTATGCCAAGGAAGTTGCAGATTTCATAGGCTCTGAGCACACAGAAGTGTTCATGACACCACAGCAGGTTATTGAAGAGCTTCCTAATGTAATTAAGCTTCTTGGAACCTGGGACATCACCACAATAAGAGCCAGCATGGGAATGTACCTTTGCTGCAAGGCGATTCACGAGACCACAGACATAAGAGTTCTGATGACAGGCGAGATTTCAGATGAGCTCTTTGGATATAAGTATACGGACTTTGCTCCGGATGCTGAGGCTTTCCAGAAGGAAGCAAAAAAGAGAGTTGATGAGCTCTACATGTATGATGTTTTAAGAGCTGACAGATGTATCAGCGCCAACAGCCTTGAGGCAAGAGTTCCTTTCGGAGATGTTTCTTTTGTTAAGTACGTAATGAGCATCGATCCCAAGATCAAGATGAATACCTATGACATGGGTAAATACCTCTTAAGGCACGCCTTCGAAAAGGATAATCTCCTTCCCGAGAACATACTCTGGAGACAGAAAGCAGCGTTCTCAGATGCCGTAGGACACAGCATGGTAGATGACCTTAAGGCCTACGCAGAGGATAGGTACACAGACGAGGAGTTCGAGACTCTGAGACAGAAGTACACTTACTGCACACCATTTACAAAGGAAAGTCTTCTTTACAGAGAGATCTTCGAGGAGTTCTATCCCGGACAGGCAGAGATGATCAAGGATTTCTGGATGCCGAACAAAATCTGGGAGAACTGTGATGTCAACGATC